>CAZQZA010000056.1:0-6802 GCA_964597725.1 uncultured Dehalococcoidales bacterium
CGTATCCCTTTGGTGCACATATTGTCTTTAATAATCACCGGGATACCAGTCAGGGGGTTGGTATTACCGGCGGCCAGAAGTTTGTCAGCCTTCTCAGCTTGTTTTAATGCCAACTCATCGGTAGTGGTAACCAGGGCACGAACCTTTGGCTCTACCTGGTAGATACGCTCCAGTATAGCTTTGGTCAACTCAAGCGAAGAGAGTTCCTTAGCCTTGAGCAACTGGTGTGCCTGGTAAATCGTCAATCGGTTATGGTTTATTATCAATTTACTCCTTACTCATTCGTTTTTCTGCCCACTGGCATTATATACAATGGCTCCTCGTTCTCAGGCAGATTCAGAACTTCTTTAACCTGGTCATCATAAAAGGCGCCAATGACTACCATTCCCAGGTTCATAGCAACCGCCTGAAGATACACATTTTGAGCAGCATGTCCCGCTTCCATATGCACATATCTGATACCTCGGTCACTATATTTTCTTGCTGTCCTTTCATAGATAGCGGTAATTACAATATTTATGGCACCCTGCTCAATACTTGGCTGGCCTAAAGCAGCTTGAGACAAAGCCTCTCTCTGTTCGTCATCAAGCACTCTTACCAGTTCATGCTGCTGTGGCTTATACTTGTAAACGCCTCTGGCTACATCTTCTACGCTTCCAATCACCACATAGACCTCAAGGGGGTAAAGGGCTCCGGCTGAAGGCGCGGTTCTTTTGCCGCTGGGGTCGGTGATTCCCTGAGCCGCCCAGAGAAGCTGCGATACTTCTTGCAGTGTTAAGGCTTCGTCAGTATAGTTCCGTACTGACCTTCTTTTCAACAGAGCCTTCTCTACTGAGATATCGCTATCATATCTCGGCTCAGGGAGGGTTATCCTAGCGTTATCCTCTGCTGGTAATGGCTCAGTATCAGGCGATTTACATGCGGCTGAGAAACTGAGTGCCAGAATCAGTATTGGCACTATGGCCAACCACCTTTTGCCAGTCATAACTTCCCCTTAAACAAGACAATCATAGTGGTTTATTCCAGCACGGCTCGTACTCTGAAGAAGTTCCCTTCCTTCTGGGGAGCATTAGCCAGAATCTGGCTTGGCGGTAGAGACTCGGCTACTTCATCGTCCCTCACTATGTTCTGCAGGGCAATGGATTGGGCAGTAGGCGGAATATCCGTAGTATCTACCTGCTGCAATATCTCAAAGTTCTCCAGGATATTAGATAATTGCTCTCTAAATCTCTCCACCTCAGTATCAGTCAAACCTAGTCGAGCCAGCAGGGCAATATGTAATACATCCTCACGAGTTAGCTTCATTATTTACCTCAAGTTATATAATAAGAGTAGTAGATAGGCTATATTGGCTAATTATAGCATTCAAATTTGAGTATCGGCAACAGTGGCACTCCTGCTATAATAAGATAGAGGTAACTAGAAAAAATGATGACCGCTAGGCTTATATATGCTATCGTGAGCATCTTACTGGAGGAAGCAGCCATAGTGGTAGTTGCACTTTGGGGTTTGCCTCAGTTAGGCATTGAGGTACCTCTTGGCGTTCTTATTGCCGTGATGGTGGTATTTGCCGTCTTTTCTGTTCTTCTTTATCAGGCGGGTAGCCGGGCCTTGAGGAGAAAACCAGTAGCTCTGTCAGTTATGGTTGGTAGTAAAGGTAAAGCAGTGAACCCATTAGCCCCGGTGGGCCTCATTAAGATTAAGGACGAACTTTGGGAGGCTGAATCAGTCAGCGGCAAAATTGCTGTTGGTAAAGAGGTTATGGTGGTAGGACAAGATGGACTCAAGCTCGTTGTGCGCCAGCGTAATAAGGCTGACTTAGAGGCGACTGAATGATATGTGTTGATGGGGCACAAAAATCGGGGAGTGGCACTATAGTGCGCTTTGCCGTTGGCTTGGCCACTTTGCTCGGTGAGGAACTCCACCTTACCAATATCCGAGCCAAGAGAGACAAACCAGGATTAAGGCCCCAACATCTTAAAGCAATACAAGCCTTGAAACAGATATGCCAGGGCACTTTAGTCGGTGGTGAAATAGGCTCTAAGGAGATAAGGTTTAAACCCGGGGAAGAGGCTAAAGGAGGCCGCTATGAGTGGGAGATAGGAACCGCCGGGTCAACTACCTTGCTGGCGATGACCCTTCTACCAGCCGCCTGCTTTGCAAGGGGAGCTATAAGCCTTAAAATATCTGGAGGTCTATTTCAGGACTTTGCTCCTTCTGCCCACCATATGCAATACGTCCTTTTCCCCATACTGAACAAAATGGGGATAACGGCTAAGCTTAATATTATCCGTCCTGGTTACGTCCCACGAGGCGGTGGAATCATAGAGGTAGCGTTAGAACCAGTAAAGGGGAAAATAAAGCCCATCAGGTTAGTTAGCCAAGGGAATGTGACCGGCATCGAAGGCATTGCCCTTTCCTCTCATCTTGAGGAGAGGAAAGTGAGTGAGCGAATGGTGGGGAGGTGTAGTGAGGTGCTCAAATCAAGTGGATACCAAACTCAAATAGAGGCCATCCATGATACCCTGGCACTGCAAAGAGGAGCTGTTCTGGCTATATATGCTAAAACTAGTTCCGGGTGTATTATCGGTGCTGATCGAGCTGGTAAGCCGGGACGGACCTCAGAGGACATTGGTAGATATGTGGCTAGGAGCCTGATAGAAGACATGGCTAGCGGGGCTACAGTTGACCGGTGTTTAGCTGACCAGCTTATTCTTTACGCCGCTTTGGCTGACGGGGTTAGCCAGTATCGAATACCACGACTGACTGAGCATGTCGAGACTAACCTATGGCTCGTGGAAAGTGTGCTAGGGGTAAAAACAGAGATTGATAACAACTTGGTGAAGATTCAGGGGATAGGCTACTATCAAAAACAGTTTACCACTTAGGCTGGTAGGACAAGCATAATTTCAGGCATTGTTGACAAACCTGCTGGTTCGATGATTGACTGGTATTTAAGGCAAACCGTTTATTCCATAGGAGTAGGCTAAGATGGTAGATATAATTCAACGAAAGGTTAGTTATTATGTTTGAAAGATTGAGAGAAGACATCCAAACAGTATTTGCTAAAGACCCAGCAGCGCGGAGCATGGCAGAGGTTATCTGTTGCTATCCTGGGTTACATGTCTTGTGGTCTCATCGCTTGGCTCATTTCCTGTGGCAGCGCAAACTTCGACTGCTAGCTCGTCTCCTGTCACATATTAGTCGCTTCCTAACTGGAATTGAAATCCACCCCGGAGCCAGAATCGGCAGGAGGTTCTTTATTGACCATGGGGCGGGGGTAGTCATCGGCGAAACGGCAGAGATTGGCGATGATGTTCTGCTGTATCAAGGAGTGGTTCTGGGTGGAACGACTTCGCAGAAGAAGAAGCGGCATCCCACTATTGGCAATAATGTGGTAATAGGAGCTGGAGCAATAGCTCTGGGCGCTATCACCATAGACGATGGTGCCAGAATTGGCTCAGGCTCGGTGGTGGTCAAATCAGTTCCGCCTGGAGCTACGGTAGTGGGAATTCCCGGAAAAATCGTGAAAGACCACCGGAGACCCTTCATGGAGTTGGAGCATGGGAAGCTACCTGACCCGGTGGCAGAAGCTATCAGGCTAGTTTTGAAGGAGCAAGACAAGTTAGAAGAGCGTTTGAGAAAGCTGGAGAGCTCAAGCGGTATAGTAGCCCACCAAGGTGAATTAAGAGAGAAGAGAAAGAAATTTGAGAGAGACTTAAGTGAGGGTGGAAGAAGATAAAGCCAAGACAAGATAATCAAGTAGCGTAGGTGCATGATGAGGCAACTATCTAAGCTTATAGTGTTAATTAGGGGTGGTGGAGAAGTAGCTAGTGGTATAGCCCACAGATTACACCGCAGCCATTTCCGAGTTTGCCTTACTGAAATAGACAGCCCCCTGGCAGTAAGTCGTGGTACTACCTTCTCGGAAGCTGTTTTTGATGGGGTAAAAGTAATTATGGGAGTGAGGTCAGAACTTGTTTCCGCCTCGACGGAAGAAATCTACCGAGTCTGGCAGCAAGGAAACATACCTATAGTGATAGACCCTGAGGCAACAATAAAGGGGAAGATAAAACCCGACGTATTAGTTGATGCCATTATGGCTAAACGAAATACCGGTACTAAAATTACTGATGCGCCTTTAGTAATCGGTGTGGGACCAGGCTTTCATGCTAGCAGAGATGTGCATATTGTGGTGGAGTCCAATCACAGCAATAACCTGGGTAGGGTGATACTAGAGGGAGAAGCTGAGAAGAATACGGGAATGCCGGTGGCTATAGGTGGATTGACTAAAGAAAGGGTAGTCTGGTCACCCAAGGAGGGCATCTTTACTTCAAATCGAGAGATTGGAGACTCAGTAGTTGCTGGCGAGGTTGTAAGTTGGGTTGAAGACCTACCACTGAAAGCGCCGATAAGCGGTATGTTGCGTGGCCTTTTGAGGAATGGGGTAAGGGCATCAAAAGGCAGCAAGCTTATTGAGATTGACCCGATAAACAATACGGCTATTTGCTATGTCATTAGAGACAAAATGAGGGCAATAGGCGGTGGTGTTCTTGAAGCTATAATGCTGAAGTTCAATACAGGCATTTGAAAAGGTAAAGCAACAATTGCAAAGACTATTTTTTGGAACAGGAGTATAGGATGTTAGAAATTTACCAAGAGTTAGTCAGGCTAATATCAAAGGGAGAGCGGGCAGTATTAGCTACTGTTATCTCCAGCCGTGGCTCCACTCCACGGAAAGCTGGGGCAAAAATACTGATCAAGGGAGATGGTACCTTTATCGGTACTGTCGGCGGGGGTAGTAGCGAACATCAAATCCGCGATAAAGCTATAGAAGCAATAAAATCAGGTGAGCCGCAAATAATACACCTCAACCTTTCCGGAAGGGAAAAAGAAGCAGTAATGATTTGTGGTGGGCAGATGGATATCTTTCTCGAGCCGATTTTGCCTTCAGAAACTCTTTACCTCTGTGGTGCTGGGCATATTGCCCAAAGCACAGCGTTGATGAGCAAAATGCTAGGGTTCCGTGTGGTCATGATAGACCCACGCTCTGAATATAACAATACTGGCCGATTCCCTAATGTTGATTCGCTAATAGTAGAAGACTATGCCATTGCCCTACCCAAATTGGACATAAACGAGCACAGTTACATCATAATTTGTACCCACGGACACATCTTTGATGAACAGTGCTTGCACTTTGCTGTTGGTACCAGGGCAAAGTATATCGGGATGATTGGTAGTGAGAAGAAGGTCAAAGAGGTCAAAGAGCGTCTATTGCAAAAGGGTGTATCTCAGCAACGGCTGGGGCGAATTCATGCACCCATCGGACTAGAAATCAGCGCCGAAACTCCCCAGGAGATTGCCATAAGCATCCTAGCTGAGATAATCAAGGTCAAGAGAAGTAGAGAGGGAGCAGCCTAGGAGGCATACGAAATTTGAAACGCTAGTTATTGGCACTGGGGCGAAGAGGCTTGGAAATCCCCAACTAGGCAGTAGCTGAAGCCCAAGTTTATATCCATAGATTTGAACCTCCCTACGGAGATGACCAAAGAGCAACTGGAGATAGTGTAGGATACCATACATAGGAATGGTTCTAGTAGAGGAAGGAGAGGAAGAAAAGCTCAAGCATCCCAAAGGGGGCTCCTTCTGGAGGGCTTTCCAGAATGCCCTGAAAAAATACAAGCCTTGGGAGTGGAAGGGTGAGCGATGATAGTCCAGTTCTTCATCGTATTTAAGGATTATCTTATTGAACTATTGCCCTTCCTGGCGATAGGGTTTTTCCTGAGCGGCTTAATCAATGAATTTGTCCCCACCGGATGGGTGGAGAGGCACCTCGGTGGGAAGGGGATAAAGCCGCTTCTCTACTCCACTCTCGTCGGGACAGCCCTCCCTATCTGTTGCATCGGCTCTCTCCCGGTGGCAGTGAGCCTCTACCAGAAAGGGGCAAGGTTGGGGCCGATTCTGGCCTTCCTGGTAGCCACCCCGGCTACCTCAATATCCGCCCTTCTCGTCTGCTATGCCCTGCTCGGTTTGAAATTTACCATTTTCATCTTCTTCGCTGTGGTAGTGATGGGCTTGGTTACCGGTCTGGTTGGCAATCTACTCAAGGTCAAGCCAAAAGCCATCACCTGCCAGAGTGAAATGGCAACAGACCCGGTCTGCGGGATGAAAGTAGAAATCGGGAAGGTGCCGGAAACAGAGTACCACGGGCAGGTCTATCATTTTTGTTGTAACCACTGCCAGCAAGCATTTAAAAGCAGCCCCAGAGAATTCCTGGGGACTTATCCCAAGAATATTACCCATCGGCTGAAGCATGTCTTCAAATACGCCTTTGTGGATATGGTTAAGGAGATTGGGCCTGAGCTACTTTTGGGTTTGGCTCTGGCAGCTTTGGTGGTAGTGATTACCCCGGTGGGAAAATTTGTCGGGGATTACTTTAGTGGTGGCTTGGGGTATCTTTTTAGCCTTATTTTTGGGCTTATGATGTATATCTGCTCCACCGCTAGTGTTCCCCTGGTTCACGCTTTCCTCTCGCAGGGGATGAACCCCGGCGCAGGAATGGTGCTGTTGATGGTAGGACCAGTCACCAGCTGGGGGGCTATCCTGGTCTTAAGAAAAGTATTTGGTGGCAAGACTCTGCTTGTTTATCTGGCAGTTATTAGCCTAACAGCTTTGGCTTTGGGATATTGCTTTTCAATCATATAAAGGAGATGCTAGTGAGAGTAGTTGTCGCCATGAGTGGCGGAGTAGATTCATCAGTTGCCGCCGCTATTCTTAAGGAAGAGGGCTATCAGGTCAT
>CAZQZA010000057.1:0-6631 GCA_964597725.1 uncultured Dehalococcoidales bacterium
TGACAATTAATTAAAGCCCGTGGGTCCGATGGGGTCGCTGTTTTGCCGACATTTTTTGGCGACAAAAAGGCGACAAACTAAAAAGGACAGGATGTCACCAAAAGGCACTTTAGCTTCAAAATGGGGCTTTGGCAACTGACACAAAAGTGCCAGTTTGTATCTAACAGCACATATCGGCATACCTGGCTTAGAATTAGAAGGCAGCCGCTCTGTCCAACTGAGCTACAGGGACAAGCTATTTACCATGTAAATGTAGCACGGGGCAAGAAGAAGGTCAAGTCAGTATAGTTACAAACCGGCACCGTACTATGTTTTATGCCAAGCACGCTACCGTGATGCTCGCCACAGACCAGAGATAGCCAAGGCGCAAAGCGCAATACCAGCAACTACCGCTCCGACCCACCCAAGGAGACTTAGACAGGTAACAATTGCACCGGCAATACATACCCCAATTAAGATAGACAAAAAAGCATGCCTGAATTTCAAACCAAAAAGAACAGCTACTAGCGAACCTGTCCAGGCACCGGTAACTGGGAGAGGAATGGCAACAAATAGCGCCAAACCAATACGCTCATATTTTTCAACAATTTTCCCTCGCCGTCTGGTATGTTCAAAGAGCCAATGCAAAAACCGGTCAAGAAAACCTATCTTGCTTAGGCATCTGGAAATGGCGTTAAGGAACAGTAGAATAATAGGTACCGGCAACAGATTGCCAATGATAGCTAACGGGAGAGCGTAATACCAGGGGAAGTGAAACACGTTTAGAGCTACCGGCAGTGCTCCACGTAGCTCGAAAATAGGTAGAGCGGAGATAATAAGTACTACTAATTCTCTAGAGAAACCTAAGCTGAGAAGCTCTTCGGGAGACACGCTTTTCCTTTATAATCATCGTTCGAGAAAGACCTTGCTGGCAGTGTAACAAAGGAGCGCTTCTAGGTCAAGAAGGTCTTGGGGTCAGCTTGACAAGCATTTATTGTATTGCTAGTATGAGTTCAACTCCTAAATTTGATTGGCGATTGGGCGAACGGTGTCAAGATTGCTAGATAAAATAGATAGTCCCACAGATTTGAAAGGGCTGACGCTACCGGAACTCAGGCAATTAGCTGCTGAAATTAGACGAGAACTGGTAGCTACAGTAACTGCAACCGGAGGTCATCTAGCTTCTAATCTGGGGGTGGTTGAACTTACTATAGCCCTGCATCGGGTGTTTAACAGCCCACGGGATAAGGTTGTCTGGGACGTGGGGCATCAAAGCTATGCCCACAAGTTGCTTACCGGGAGACGGCAACAATTTGCCTCTCTCCGTCAGTTTGGGGGGTTATCTGGCTTTACCTGCCGTAGTGAGAGTGAGCACGACCCATTTGGCGCCGGCCATGCTAGCACCTCAATCTCGGCTGCCTTGGGTATGGCTATTGCTCGTGACCTTGCTGGCGATAACTATCACGTGGTGGCTATTATTGGTGATGGGGCGATAACTGGCGGGATGGCTCTTGAGGCATTCAATCAAGCAGGGCATTTAGGCTCTAGGCTTATTGTAATCTTGAATGATAATGGGATGTCAATTTCACCTACTGTGGGTGCTCTAGCGAAAATATTAAGCAAGGTGCGATTTGACCGCCGCTACTATCGGGCAAAAGAGGAAGCTAGACAGGTAATTACGACACTTCCATTAGGTGAAAGGCTATGGCAGGCAAGCAAACGGGTTAAGAGTGGATTCAAGGGTTTGGTTATGCCCACAACTATTTGGGAGGAACTCGGCTTCACCTACATGGGACCTATTGATGGGCACAATATCGGTGAATTGGAAACAGCCCTTATACAGGCACGGGATTACCATCTTAAACCAACCTTTGTTCATGTCATTACTGCCAAAGGTAAAGGGCATCTTCCAGCCGAGGAGAATGCCGTTTACTTCCATGGTGTGCCACCCAAGAAGGCAAGCACTAAAGCGATACCAAGCTATAGTGAGGTATTTGCTCAGACTGTGCTTCGCCTAGCGCGTGAAAATCCTAGGCTGGTAGCAGTTACCCCGGCTATGCCTGAGGGAAATTGCTTGAGTATCGTGGCCAGTGAATTCCCCCAGCGTGTGTTTGATGTTGGCATCTGTGAGCAGCATGCTGTCACCTTTGCTGCTGGGTTAGCCACCCAGGGACTTATACCTATTGTAGCTATATATTCTACCTTTCTGCAGCGTGCTTTTGACCAGATTATTCATGACGTCTGCCTTCAGGAGCTGCCAGTTATTTTTGCTATTGACCGCGGGGGTATCGTGGGTGAAGATGGCAAGACACATCAAGGGACATTTGACATTTCTTATCTAACCCTAATTCCTAATCTGATTGTATCAGCCCCCAAGGATGAAAACGAGCTGCAGCACTTACTCTACACCGCAGTAACATCAGGACGTCCTATGGCTATCAGGTACCCTCGTAGTTCAGGATTAGGTGTGGAATTGGACACGGAGCTACAAACTATCCCCATAGGTCAAGGGGAAATAATAAGATTCGGAGAGGATATAGCCCTACTAGCCATAGGGGCCACGGTAGCTCCTGCCCTTGAAGCTGCCCAGGAGTTAGCTTTAGACGGCGTTGAGGCTACTGTAGTTAATGCTCGTTTTGCTAAGCCGCTGGACTCTGAACTGATAACGAGTGTTGCCAGTCGTGTTAAGAACTTGGTTACAGTGGAGGAGAATGCCCTCAGCGGTGGTTTTGGTAGTAGTGTAATCGAGCTTCTGCAAAAATCAGGGGTGGGTGATATTCAGGTAAGGAGTATTGGCATCCCTGACGAGTTTGTGGAGCAAGGGGCTCAGGCCCTTCTACGCTCCCATTATGGTCTTGACGCTAAAGGAATAGCCCAACAGGTCTTAACTTTGTTTCCTAACCTTAGTACTAAGGTTCTAGGGAGACAACATTGAGATAGATGAATAAGACGTCGGTTAGAGACATAGGGGTTGAAGGCAAAAGGGTTCTGGTCAGGGTTGATTTTAACGTTCCTTTAGATGAAAACACGGGGGAAATAACCGATGACAGTCGTATTCAGGCGACAATGCCAACTATTAAATATCTCATTGGCCAGGGGGCAAGGGTTATTCTTATCTCTCATCTCGGTCGACCTAAGGGAAAGGTAGTTGATGAGTTAAGACTGACTGCCGTTGCTCAACGCCTGTCGCAGCTTCTGGGGCAACAGGTGGAAATCGCCATAGATTGTATTGGCCCTAGAGTGGAGAAGTCGGTAGAAGAATTAAACAATGGTGATGTGTTGCTTTTAGAGAATGTTCGCTTTCATCCTGAGGAGGAGGAAAACGACACCTCTTTTGCTCAAGCCTTAGCCCACTTAGGTGACATATTCGTTAATGACGCCTTTAGTGCCTCTCATCGGGCTCATGCTTCTATAACCGGCATTGCTGACTATCTCCCCGCAGTAGCTGGATTATTGCTGGAGAAGGAGATTAAAACCCTGGGTGATATTTTAGAAAACCCAGCCCATCCCTTTGCTGTGCTTCTTGGTGGAGCTAAAATAAGCGACAAGATTGGTATGCTAGAGAATATTCGGTGTAAGGTAGATTCCTTCCTAATTGGTGGTGGCATGGCAGCTACCTTTTTAAAGGCTAAATCTTATGGAGTAGGTTTGTCTCTAGTGGAGGGTGATAAGCTGGAATTTGTGACTCAACTGATGGGGGATATAGCTAAGCAGAGGAAACACTTAGTGTTGCCGATTGATGTTGTTGTCGCTGATAGCCTTAGCACTGAGGCCACATCCAAGGTGGTACCTGTAGAGAATATACCCTCAGGTTTAAGGATTGTGGATATAGGTCCACTTACCATTGATAGCTTTTCCCGAGAACTAGAGAGGTGTAAGACAGTCTTCTGGAACGGACCTATGGGTATATATGAGATAGCTCAGTTCGCTGCGGGAACACAGGCTATGGCTAGGCTTCTGGCTAACCTTAAGGCGACAACGGTTATCGGGGGTGGCTCTACGGCTGAGGCAGTAATTGAGATGAAGCTGGCGAACAAGATGAACTTTGTTTCAACCGGAGGTGGCGCTTCACTTAGATTCTTAAGCGGTAAAGCATTGCCCGGCGTAGAGGTATTGATGGATAAGGAGAAATAGTGATGTTGAACTCAGTTGATTTGGAATTCATCAAACTTATCTCTATATCTTCACCGGCCAAGATTGTATTAATGGTCATTGATGGGTTAGGTGGATTACCCAATCCAGAGACCGGCAAAACAGAGCTGGAAACAGCCAATACACCTAATCTTGATAAATTAGCGGCTAATGGCATATGTGGACTTATTGATCCGATAGGCACGGGAATAACACCGGGTAGTGGCCCAGGGCATCTGGCTCTGTTTGGTTATAACCCCGTTCGCTTCAACATTGGTCGGGGTGTAGTGGAGGCACTGGGGATAGATTTCGACCTCCAACCGGAAGATGTAGCCGCTCGGGGGAACTTCTGTACTGTTGATAAAGCTGGTTTAGTCACTGACCGTAGAGCTGGTCGTATCTCCACTGAAGAGTGCGCTAAGTTATGCCAGCTGCTAGATGGGCTACTAATAGATGAGATTAGAATTTTACTTTCTCCGGTTAGGGAACACCGCTTTGTAGTGGTATTTCGAGGTGAAGGGCTAGTTCCTGCTGTCGGTGACTCTGACCCCCAACAGGTAGGGGTAGCTCCAAAGCCTATCACTGCCCTAATCCCTGAAGCTGGCAGGATGGCTAGTATTGCTAACCAGGTCATAAATAAGGCAAAGACAATCCTAGCTGAGCATCATCCAGCCAATATGCTGCTCCTTCGTGGTTTCTCCCAGCGCCCTCAACTACCCACTATGAACGAAGTCTATAAACTGAAGCCGGCTGTCATTGCCAGCTATCCGACGTATCGAGGACTAGCTAAGCTGGTGGGGATGGAAGTTTTGGAGACCGGAACTAGCATTGAGGATGAATTGGCAACACTAAAACAGAATTACGCCAACTATGACTTTTTTTTCTTGCATATAAAAGGGACTGATTCGGCTGGTGAGGACGGAGATTTCAAGCGAAAAGTCAGCATTATAGAGCAGGTTGATAGTGCTCTATCCAGTCTTACCAGCTTGGAACCTGATGTTATCGTGGTTACTGGTGACCACTCAACGCCAGCCTTACTTAAGAGTCATAGCTGGCATCCAGTGCCCATTCTTTTGCATTCTAAATGGTGCCGTCCGGATAGAGTTAAGGAGTTTTCTGAGTCAGCTTGCGTCTCTGGCGGATTGGGGCGATTTCACGCCACGCAGATTATGCCCTTGGCGATGGCTAACGCTCTAAAGTTGACTAAATTTGGTGCCTAAAGGAAACCATTTATTGCGAGTAGGTTGAAGGGGGAAACCCCTTCAACAACTACCCCTCCCCTTCTCCTTTGAAGGAGAAGGGGATAAAGGGGATGAGGTTGATATATAATTTCACTAGGAGACCAAAATGCGAGTGCCTTTGATTGCCGGTAATTGGAAGATGAATACCACGTTGAGTGAAGCTACAGAATTGGTTAGTAAAATGCTCCGGGAACTTGATGAGATAGACAATGTTGATAAGGTGCTTTGTCCACCCTTTGTTTCTCTAGCTGCAGTAGGAGAGTTAATCAAAGGAAGTTCAATAAAATTGGGAGCGCAAAATGTATACTTCGAAGAAAAGGGCGCCTACACCGGGGAGATTTCTCCACTAATGCTTGTTGACCTATGTGAATTTGTTATTATCGGACACTCTGAGCGCCGGCAGTATTTTAGTGAGACTGGGGAAATTGTTAATAGAAAGATTAAGGCAGCGCTGAGGGCTGGGCTAAAGCCTATCCTGTGTGTCGGGGAAAGATTGGAGGAAAATGAGGCCGGCAGGACAGAGAAGGTAGTAACCGAGCAGCTAAGCTCTTCCTTAGCTGGAATAAACGATATCAATGGCTTAACTATTGCCTATGAACCTGTCTGGGCTATTGGCACTGGCAAGGCAGCCACTGGTAAGCAGGCAAATGAGACTAGCAGTCTTATTCGCCGTACAATCTCCAAACTATATGGCGAAATAATTGCCCAGGATTTGTGCATTCTTTATGGTGGCAGCGTTACTGCTGACAATGCGACCGAATTTGTGCAGCAGCCTGAGATAGATGGCGCCTTAGTCGGTGGGGCAAGCCTGAAAGCAGACCAATTTCTAAGTATTGTAAAACAAACCTCTGAGATCAGTCAGATAAAATGAATCGTCTAGTAGCCATAGTTGGTCCTACTGGCGTCGGCAAGAGCCGACTAGCCCTTCGCCTAGCCCAAACCCTCAACGGAGAGATAGTGAGTGCTGATAGTCGGCAGATATACCGCTATATGAATATTGGGACTGCCAAGCCGACGCCACGGGAGCTATCTCTTGTCCCTCACCACCTCATTGATGTAGTCAATCCTGACGAGGATTTTAGTTTGTCTCAGTACCAACAGCTAGCTTATGAAGCGATTGATGATATTCAGCGGCGAGATAAGCTGGCCCTGTTGGTAGGTGGCAGCGGGCTGTATGTTTGGTCAGTAGTGGAAGGTTGGGGGATACCGGAGGTTCCACCTAATACAGAATTGAGACACAGTCTAGAGAGAGAGGCAGTTGAAGTTGGGAAGGATAAGCT
>CAZQZA010000058.1:0-6597 GCA_964597725.1 uncultured Dehalococcoidales bacterium
TTGGTATCAAAGTAAGTGACCGAGTAAGAAGAGGGGACATCGTCTATAAGGTTACCGAATAAAAATTACAGAGAGGATTTAGTCTGATCAGCGGTCCAACTACAGACCCGGCTAATCTCACTATGAGGTTATACCTCAGGTGAGGTGTTCCAGAGCTTGGATAACAAGAGTACCATCTGGTGGAGCTATTGGGTTAGCTTATCTCTAAGTGGCTTTGCCTTGCTGGCTCTCACCTCAGTTTCCTCAATAACCTGCCGTGCCTTCTGCTTTGCTTCAGTGATTTATTCTGTCTGATTCTTCAGCTAGCTCACGCTCTTAATCAAGTTAACCATTTCAATGGCACCCATCGCCGCATCAAATCCCTTATTCCCAGCCTTAGTTCCTGCTCGTTCAATAGCCTGCTCCAGGGTATCAGCCGTGATCACGCCATAGATAACCGGCAGTCCACTCTCCAGACCCACCTTAGCAATACCCTTGGTGACCTCAGCCGCAATATATTGAAAGTGGGGTGTTCCACCACGAATTACAGCGGCCAGACAGATAATGGCATCATATCTTTTAGCCTGGGCTAACTTCTTGGCTATTAGCGGGATTTCAAAAGAACCTGGCGTCCAGGCGATATCTATATCACCCTCTTTAACACCGTGACGAAGCAGCGCATCCTGTGCCCCTTCAAGCAGCTTCTTAGAAATAAACTCGTTAAAACGGGAGACGACCAGCCCAAACCTCAATCCTTCCCCTAATAACTTACCTTCAAAATGCTTGCTCATTACTTCCTCCTCTTATAACATTATAGGTTATCCTAATCACCAGTAGTGTCCTGCACGCCTAAGCGGTGACCTAACTTCTTCTGTTTTGTCTCCAGGTAATGAAGGTTATAAGGGTTAGGCTGGCAGATAATGGGTATCGTCTCCACCACCTTCAGCCCGTAGCCCTCTAAACCTATCACCTTTTTAGGATTATTGGTAAGTAGTCGAATTTTATGTAAACCGAGGTCAGCTAGAATCTGGGCACCAATCCCATAGTCCCGCAAATCAGGGGCCAAACCCAAGGCCAGATTAGCCTCCACCGTATCCAGTCCTTCATCCTGAAGAGCGTAGGCACGGATCTTATTATGGAAGCCAATGCCTCGTCCCTCCTGTCTCATATAAAGAAGAACACCCTGCCCCTCCTTAGCAATAGTTTGCATTGCCAGGGTAACCTGCTCACCACAGTCACAACGAAGACTACCAAAGACATCACCAGTAAGACATTCACTATGAACACGAACCAATACCGGCTTTTCCGTGGATAAATCACCCATTACCAAAGCCAAGTGTTCATCAGGGTCTACATCACTTTTGTAAGCAATAGCGGTGAACTCACCGTATTTTGACGGAAGCTTAGTCTCAGCTACCCGGTGTACCAGCTTTTCATGACGGCGGCGATAGGCTATAAGGTCAGCTATAGTAGCAATCTTAATCCCGAACTGGTCTGACATTACCTCCAGTTGAGGCAGTCGTGCCATAGAGCCATCGTCATTCATAATCTCACAGATACCCCCAGCCGGATAAAGACCAGCTAGCCGGGCTAGGTCAACTATAGCCTCAGTATGTCCTGCCCGCCCCAGAACTCCACCCTCTTTAGCCCATAGTGGAAACATATGTCCTGGCCGCACCAGGTCCTCAGGTTTAGTATTCGGGTCAAGTACTGCTTTGATGGTCTCAGCTCTGTCCGCTGCCGATATACCAGTACTCACCCGATGTTTAGCTTCAATAGAGACGGTAAAGGCAGTAGAAAACCGAGAGGTATTATCCTGCACCATCAAGGGAATTTTCAGCTCATCTAACCGTTTACCTATAATAGGCAAGCAAATCAATCCCCGGGCATGCTTAGCCATAAAATTAATCGCTTCAACGGTAACCTTCTCGGCAGCTATGGCTAAATCGCCTTCGTTCTCTCTATCTGCATCATCAACAATAATGACGAATTTACCCGCCTTTATATCATCGAGAGCTTCAGTAATACTGGCTATTCCCATGGTTACCTCCAACGACAAACAGCCTAAATCTACTTATAAAAACCCATGTTCCTGCAAGAACTCAGTAGTTATACTCCCACTACGAGGCTGGCTAAGCTGTTCTACGTACTTAGCTATAATATCAACCTCCAGATTAACCAAGTCGCCCACCTGTCTATCACCTAGAACTGTATGTCTCCAAGTATAGTCGACCAGAGAAACCTGAAATGAGCTGGTATCCTTAGTCACTACAGTTAGACTTACCCCATCAACAGCAATAAAACCTTTCTCAACAATGTAGCGCATTATTTCAGGGGAGGCTTCAAACATAACTATCCTTGCCTCTCCCTGCCTAATAACTGAGGCTACTCTTCCTGTAGCATCAACATGACCCTGCACTAAATGCCCGCCTAACTGTCCGCCGAGGGCTAGAGGCAACTCCAAATTAACCCTATCACCAGCGGAAAGCAGTCCAAGGTTTGTTCGCTCTTTTGTCTCTAGCATTATATCAACTGAGAACGTATTGGTGTCAAAACTGATTATGGTCAGGCATACTCCATTAACGGCAATACTTCCCCCCACCTCTAGTCTCTGGAGAATATCACCGGCGGTGATAACCAGGCTTCCAGGCTGTGCTGAAGTAACCTTACCAACCTCTTCTACAATCCCGGTAAACACGCTTCACTCCTCTCTAAACCTTAGCCTTCTTGATTCTTGGGTTAACATACCCGCTAACCATCAAATCTTCACCAAATCTTTCCACACCAACATGCTCTAATCTAAGCGAGTCAGCCACTTTATCAACTCCTTTGCCGCCAACAGCGGTCTTGGCTTCGCTGCCCCCAATGATAACTGGAGCAATGAAGGCAATAATCTTATCCACCAACCCACAGTCAAACAGAGAACCAAGAAGAACTCCGCCACCCTCTACCAAAATACTGGTGATGTCCCGCTTACCTAAGGTTTTCAGTAGCTTCTTCAAATCTACCAGTCCTTCTGCTGAAGGTAATTCTAATAGTTCAGCTCCAGCCTGAGCAAAGGCGTTTGCCTTCTCTGGTGTGATTGACTTACTCAATGTCAGAAGTGTTTTACCCGGCTCACTAAATAGTTGAGCAGTCGGTGGTGTTTTACCTTTACCATCAACAACTATGCGAAGCGGTTGCTTCCTTGCCGTACCCCCTCTCCCCCCGCAGCACCTACAGGTAAGAAGAGGGTCATCAGCCAAAACCGTGTTTACCCCCACCATGATGGCATCAGTGATATAACGCAGATTATGAACTTCTTTTCTTGCCTCCTCGCCGCTAATCCACTTGGAATCACCACCCTTAGTGGCAATCTTACCATCCAGGCTTATGGCAAATTTGGCAGTAACAAAGGGCATGCCAGTAGTAATAAATTTGATATAGGCTTCGTTAATCTCCCTGGCCTCACCCTCATGCTCACCCACATATGTCTTAATGCTTTCCTGTTCAAGTTCTGCTTTACCTCGTCCAGAGACCAAGGGATTTGGGTCAAGCATCGCCAGATGAACCTCAGCGATGCCAGCAGCAATAATGGCTTGACTACATGGGGGAGTTCGACCATAATGGCAGCACGGCTCCAGGGTAACATACATCACACCTCCCCTGGCTTGTTCACCCGCCTGCTGTAGTGCCACAATCTCAGCGTGTTCAGAACCGGCTGGTTGAGTATAGCCCTGTCCTACCACTACATCCTTCTTAACTACTACCGCCCCTACCGCCGGGTTAGGGCTAACCAACCCTAGAGCTAGCTTAGCCAGGGAAAGCGCCTGCGCCATATAGTCCATAATTAGGTCTACACCTTGCGGATTATTTTCGTCATTATTATATTACTCTCATTCTAACATCTCGTTCTGAAAAAGCGCAAACATAAACACACCATCAGCGTATTTAGAGAATAAAACATTAGGAGAGCCTAGGTCAAACCCGGCTCTCCTAAACCGTACCAGCGAATTTTGCTTAAAGCATAGCCCTGCATTTATTTAATTATTCAATGCTATATACCACCTGGACGGTTAAGCGTATATCAGTCTCACCTGGGCTGATAGGGGTAGTGGGGACCGGGGCCGGAACAGGGGCAGCCTCACCCCGATAAAAGTCATAAGGAGTAGGAATATAAATACTGACCTCGCTAATATAGGTGGGCTCGCCCAAGTCTACCTTAGCCAGTTTAGCTAACTGCTTGGCTTTGTCCTGAGCATCCTCCATTGCCATTTCTCTGGCTTCCTCATAATAGTCAGTCGGGTCATCCACAGTAAAGCTTATGCTGTTTATTCGGGTATTGTCGCCACCAGCCTCAGCTACGGCATCAATAATAACTCCGGTTTCATCTACCTTTCTAATCTTAACAGTCACCATATTGGTCACCCGGTAACCAATCAGTATCTCCTCATCATTTTGCCACCTTTTTACCGGATAGATACGAAAATACTGAGTTTTAATATCTTTCTCAGCGATACCATATTCATCCAGCACAGCCATCACCGCCTCCATTGATTCAGCCGCTTGCTGCTGTGCCTCAGCCACGGTTTCTGCTTGGGATTCTACACCCAAGTTAAGGACAGCCACGTCAGGTACGACGCTAACCTTCCCCTCCCCAGTTACCCAGATTCCGGTGTTTTGCTGACTAAGAATTATGTCACCACTCCCGGGTAACTCGGGTAATTCTTGAGTTTCGGGGAACCCAAAATCTCCATAGCACCCCACTGCACCGACAGTAATAATGACCAGCGCTAATGAGATAGCCAGCAACAGACTTCTTTTCATTTTCACACCCCCTTAAATTGCCTATAAGCTCTAGTTACACCTACTATTATAACGCAAAAACGAGACTTTGGTTAGCACTACTTATAACTTACTATTGTCAATCTCACCAATCTCCCATATAAAAGTGCTTATGCCAGAAAGCCAAACTGGCAGGACTGAGAATAATAAGGTATAATTGGGGTGAATTTAAGGCAACCATAAAATGAGAGTTTTTACTCGTGAGATTGTGGGGTTAATCTTATTGGCAGTAGTAATCTTCTTACTGCTGCAAATCGTAGTGCCGAGATTTGAAGTAGTTGGCTCCAGTATGGAGACCAGCCTTCATGATGGTCAAAGACTGTTAATAAATAAGGCTGTCTATTTCTTCCGCGAACCAGAAGCGGGTGAGGTGACAATATTCCAGTCACCTAAGAACCCACGAGATGAATACATTAAGCGTATCATTGCTTTACCCGGAGACGTTGTAGAAGTAAAAATGGGTATGGTATATGTTAATGGCTCACCACTAGATGAACCTTATATTAAGGACCAGCCCAGTTATACTCTCCACCCCCAAAAAATCCCGGAGAATAACTATTTTGTTCTGGGTGATAATCGCAATAACAGCAACGATTCCCATAATGGCTGGACAGTACCCCGTCAAAACATAGTCGGTAAAGCCTGGTTATCAATCTGGCCGCCAAGTCAGTGGGGGCTAGTTACTAGCTACCCTTTAAAAGAGCAGCTATCCAGCTCCACACCTAAACAGGTTGCTGGAGCCTACGTATCATCGTAGACTAAAGGAGGGAAAGTTGGCAGTGGACAATATAGAGGAAATCTTTCACCAATCGGGAGCCATACTTAAGGGGCACTTCCTGCTTACCTCCGGGCTTCATTCTCCCATCTACTGGGAGAAGTTCCGAGTGTTGCAATACCCGCACTATACAGGGCAGCTCTGTCGCCTGATTGCTGACTACTATCGCAGCCAAAGAATCCAGGTAGTGGCCGGACCAACTACGGGTGGCATTATCCTGGCCTTTGAAACAGCCAGACAGTTAGGCGTTCGCGGTATATTTGCCGAAAAAGAGAGCACTGGAGAAAGGGTTTTTCGGCGAGATTTCAGCATTAATACCGGTGAACGAGTCCTCATTGTTGATGATATACTCACTACCGGCAGCTCCATCCGCGAAGTTATGGCGGCGGTAACCAAGCAAGGGGGCATAGTAATAGGCATAGGTGTATTAGTTGACCGCTCTGAGCAAGAGGTGGAATTCGGTGTTCCCTTCTTTAGCTGTCACCACTCCACAACCATAACCTACCCACCGCAGAATTGCCCCTTATGCACCGCCGGGATTCCCTTGGTCAAACCCGGCAGCAGCCAAAAACCACCAAACTAACATAGCAAGCTAGTGTAATCAGTAAGTCAACGATAGTTAACACTGGGAGGTCTATCATGGAGCCCATAGCCATAATTGCTATTATCGTGGTCATTGCCATCCTGGGCATCTTCCTAGCTTACTACCTCACCAAGTTGAGACTTGAGACAAAATTCCGGCAGTGGCAGGAGGTTGAGAAGCAGAGATGGGAGACCGAGATTGAAAAGGCCTGCAAGGCGGCAATTACGCAGAGCCGAGCAGTACTAGGTGGTAAGTTTGTGGAACAACTAGCACCCTACCTCCCCGAGTTTAGGTATGACCCCACTGAAGCCAGATTTATCGGCAGCCCCATAGACTTGATAGTTTTCCCCGGGTTAGCCACAGGGAACCCAAAGGAGATAGTCATCATAGAGGTGAAAACTGGCAAATCGAGCCATCTTACCCCAGAAGAAAGAAA
>CAZQZA010000059.1:0-6575 GCA_964597725.1 uncultured Dehalococcoidales bacterium
GAGCTGGTCTGGTGGAAGATTATACTTGGTCTGGTGGTCTGGCCGTACTATCTGGGCCAGGCAGTCCAGTAAGAACATTACCAGCCTTGTATTTAATGATTTTGTGACCTCACCCCCTGAGTCCCCCTCTCCTGGGAGGAGAGGGGGAGGAGAAGTTTTGAAGGGAGGAGCCCCTTCAAGCTTGCCCTTAAGATATAATTGGGGGAAAGAAGGAACTTCTTATGAAGAGATGGATTGCGCATAAATGGATGTTCCTATAAGAACATCCTAGTTAGTTGTTTCTATTGACTTTGTACAATCATAAGTACTTTGTAGAGATGGAGGTAAATATGTCAAAACACATTTTCAAAGTTCTAGCTGCTATGGTAGTTATAATGCTGGTAATGGTTTTTACCGCCGTGCCTGTTCTGGCAGCTGATCTTCGCAGTGGAGATACGGTTACTATCGCCAGCGGCGAGGTAATCGATGACGACCTTTATATAGCCGCAGCCAATACTATCATTGATGGCACTGTAAATGGTGATATCTTTGGTGTTGGTACGACAATCACCATCAATGGCATCGTTAATGGTGGCGTTTCAATTGTTGGGCAAACGCTCACTGTGAACGGTGAAATTGCTGGTGGCGCGCGTCTGGCAGGAAACACTATCAAAGTTAATGGCAATATTGACGGTGATTTGTTGGCGGCAGGAAACACTATTGATGTCGCCAGCACAGCTAGAATTGGCGGTGACTTCCTTTTTGGTGCGGCTACAGTCCGCATTGACGGCCCTGTTGAAGGCTACATTAAGGGCGGTGGAAGTGAGGTCATCCTCACCAATGGAGTGGGCGGAGATATTGAACTTAAAGTTGACAACCTGACTATAGCTTCTACGGCAAATATTCAGGGTAACCTGACCTACACCAGTGACAATGAAGCTAACATTCAGTCCGGTGCTCAAATCGCAGGCACGACCACACGCAAGATACCCGAAGCGAGGATTCCAGCTGAGGCCGCTCCGTTCTTTGGGATAGGCGGTAAGGTGATAGCTTTCTTGATGACGCTGCTAGCCGGTATCGTGGTTGTCCTTGTTGCTCCGAGAAGAGCAGCAGTAGTAGCTGCTTCCATACGGCGTAAACCGTGGTTGAGCCTGGGCTGGGGGGCTGTCATCTTGTTTGCCACCCCGATTGCCGCCATAATAACGTTCATCACGGTTGTCGGTGTGCCCGTGGGGTTGATTGGCCTAGCCCTCTACGGGATAGGGATTTATCTCAGTCAGATAGCCGTTGGTTTGTTTATCGGATACTGGATAATCGGCTACTTCAGAAAAGTGGAGACAAGAGGTATTCTAGTGGGAGCCCTGGCTCTGGGTTTCACTATTCTCACGCTTCTGAAGCTCATCCCCTATGCTGGCTTTCCCTTGTGGTTGGCTACAGTCCTGTTCGGTCTGGGGGCAATGGCACTATCCGAGAAAACGCTACGAGCTGAGGTTCAACAGGCGGCGCCAGCCTCATTCTAGCTACGAATACTGCAAAAGACGGGGGTTATTTATGTTGAATAGCGGCTATAGGGGTTGTTGCTGGGCATTAGCAAGAATGGATATGCCCATGCCGAGGATAAGGTGATGATCTTGAAGGTAAAAGGAGGATAATAATGAAAAGGATGATAATTCCTTGTGTATTGGTTCTAGCTTTGATGGCAAGCATTCTAGCTGCTTGCGGTAAAGCTGAGGAACCGACGCCAACACCGACACCTGAACTCATTCCAAGAGAAGTGCTTTTTGGCAACCCAGACAAATCCTCAGTCCAGCTCAGCCCTGACGGGACAAAAATCAGCTACCGAGCCCCGGTAGACGGTGTGATGAACGTTTGGGTGGGGCCGGCCGATGACCCCACAGCAGCCAAACCAGTCACTCATGATACCAACCGTGGCATCCGTATCTACGGCTGGACCTACACCAACGAACACATCCTGTACATTCAAGACAAGGAAGGTGATGAGAACTGGCGGGCCTACAGCGTGAACCTGAACACCGGTGAGACCATTGACCTCACCCCGTTGGAGGGGGTACAGGCTCGAATTCAGCAGTTCAGTCCGAAGTTCCCCAATGAGTTCCTCGTCGCGCTCAACGACCGTGTCCCTCAACTTCACGACCTCTACCGTGTCAACATAGACACTGGTGAAAGGACTCTCGTTCTGGAAAATGAGGGATTTTTAGGATTTGTAACCGACGACGACTTTAATGTCCGCTTTGCCATGAGACTCACGCCAGACGGC
Organism: uncultured Dehalococcoidales bacterium; assembly: GCA_964597725.1. Lineage (GTDB taxonomy): Bacteria > Chloroflexota > Dehalococcoidia > Dehalococcoidales > JAUVZE01 > CAZNEL01. Next base: position 2,258 of record CAZQZA010000059.1, read on the forward strand.
GGCAACCAAATACTCAAGGCGACTGAAGAAGGAGGCTGGGAACCGTTCATGGAGATCCTGATGGAGGACATACTCACCACCTCCCCCGTTTGGTTCGACAAGACGGGCAAGACTCTCTATATGATCGATAGCCGGAGCCGAGACACCTCAGCTTTGTTCGCGCTGGACCTAGAAACCGGTGAGCAGACCTTGATTGCTGAAGACCCCAAGGCAGACCTTAGCGACGTCATGGTTCATCCGACGGAAAAGAACGTTCAGGCTGTTGCTTTCACCTACGAGCGTAAGCACTGGCAGATCCTCGACGAGTCCATTGCGGAAGACCTGGCCTATCTGCGCACGGTTGCCGACGGTGACGTCGAGGTTACGAGTCGGACACTCGACGATAGCTACTGGATGGTCGTCTACCTGATGGACAATGGCCCGGTGCGCTACTATCGCTATAACCGCGAGGCGCAAGAAGCACAGTTCCTGTTCACCCATCGAGGAGAGCTGGAGGGTTTACCCCTGGTAGAAATGCACCCCGTGGTCGTGAAATCGCGTGATGGTCTGAACCTGGTTAGCTACTATACGCTGCCGGTGGAGAGTGACAGCGATGGCGACGGTTACCCCACTGAGCCCCTGCCGATGGTGCTGTATGTGCATGGCGGTCCGTGGTTTCGCGACAACTGGGGCTACAACCCCATACATCAGTGGCTGGCCAACCGTGGCTACGCTGTGATGAGCGTCAACTTCCGTGGTTCCACCGGATTCGGAAAGGCGTTTATCAACGCCAGCAACCTGGAGTGGGGCAAGAAGATGCACGACGATCTCATCGACGCCGTCGATTGGGCCATCCGGGAGGGGATCGCTGACGCGGAACAGGTGGCCGTCATGGGCGGTAGCTACGGGGGATACGCTACACTGGTAGGCATGACATTCACCCCGGAGACGTTTGCCTGTGGTGTAGACATCGTGGGGGTATCAAACTTGGTTACATGGATGGAGACGATCCCACCCTACTGGGCACCGCAAATCGAGCTATTTGCCACGCGCATTGGTGACCACAGGACGGAAGAGGGCCGAGCGTTGCTGACAGAGCGTTCTCCGCTGACCTATGTGAATCAAATTCAGCGACCTCTGCTGATTGGTCAAGGTGCCAATGACCCGCGTGTCCCGCAGGCCGAGGCAGACCAGATAGTCCAAGCGATGCAGGAGAAGGGCATACCGGTGACATATGTGCTGTACCCGGACGAAGGACATGGCTTCGCCAGGCCAGAGAATTCGCTGTCGTTCTTCGCCATAACTGAAGCATTCCTCGCCGAGTGTCTGGGCGGGCGGTATGAGCCCATCGGTGATGATTTTGAAGGCTCTAGCATCACGGTTCCTGTCGGAGCTGAGGAGGTACCTGGCTTGCCGGAGGCTCTTTCGCAATAGCCAACCAAGAGTTGGATTTAAAACTACCACCTTCAGGTTGTGAGCCCAAAGAGCCCGGTAGATACCAAGTTACACAATGTGGCGTACTGTTCAGCCGCAAACGGCATGTTCGCCAACGTGGGCATTGAGAATAAATCATAATTCTAATACAATTGACCTAACCAAAGTCTTATTACGACGTTATCATAAACAGAGAGTTTAAGTGATGGAGGAGTAGAATGAAGATAAAGCCAATCCTGATGTTGACCGCAATTGCAGTTTCAATGCTTCTGGTGGCCTGTGCTGCGCCGGGTCAGCCAGGATCTAAGGCATGGGTCGAAGTCTCCTGTGATGAATTTAATAGTAACCATCATATTAATCAGATGCTAGAAGCCCAGGCAGGGGAAACGTTCGAGGTCAAGTTGTGCTCTAATCCAACCACCGGCTTCCAGTGGTCGGAGACGCCAGAAAATAGTGACCAAACTGTATTACAGCAGATAGCCCACGAATTCATACCTCCCGAAGACTTAGCCGAGAGACCTCCCCCTGCAGGCTCTCCTGGCAAAGAAGTATGGACTTTCAAGACATTGAAGAAAGGTACGAGCACAATATCTTTTGAATACAGCCGACCTTGGGAAGGCGGTGAAAAGGGAGAATGGACGTGTACTATCAATGTTGTTGTTAAATAGCGGGGGCAGTATTTCTAGGAAAAGTAACAAACAGAGGCAGTAAAAATGAAAAATCTATTTATATCTGTACTACTGGTAATCGTACTGTTGGGTTTGGCAGCATGTGCTCAGCCGGTATCTGGCGAGGTAATCAAATCTGACAAGGAAAGAGTTTCTATTCCAGATGTGAGTCAGACTGATCTGACTACTCTCGTTGATGGAAACAGTGCCTTCGCTTTCGACTTGTATCAAGCACTCAGCGAAGCGGATGGCAATCTCTTCTATTCGCCTTACAGCATCTCGCTGGCCCTAGTGATGACATATGCTGGCGCTCGTGGTGAGACCGCGCAGCAGATGGCCGATACCCTTCACTTTACCCTCGAAAATAACCGTTTGCACCCAGCATTCAACTGGTTGGATATCGAACTCGCTAGCCGTGGTGAGGGTGTCAAAGGAAAGGATGAGGGGGGCTTCCGTCTCAACATTGTCAATGCCATCTGGGGTCAAGAAGGCTATAAGTTTCTTTCCGAATTTCTCGATGTCCTGGCTGAATTCTAGCTCTATTTAGTCCTTCTTTGTAGGAGGGCGCGACCATCCTGGACGACTCTCGTCTCAGCACGCCCTATCTCGAACCCCGGCCCCAGCATCTCCTCGAGTTTCTGGGACGAGTCAGTCTCAGCTACGATATATATTGTGTGGGCCGGAGCGTCGACCCAGACACCAACCAAGGTCACTCCGAGTGACTCAGCGCTGCTCAACATCTTGCCGAAGGTAGCACGGGCTTTTTCCGGGTTATTATAAGGGCATGACTCCGGTGTGTGGACATGAGTTATGTGAAATAACATTTTTCATCACCTCCTTTTTCGTTCGGAAATATCACACAAGGACACTAGTATCCCTTGTGTGACTCTTGAATTCTTGAATGCCGGCCAGTAAAGGCTACTTTCCGAAGTGGAACACGCCCAGAATATTGCCCTCAGTGTCGGTAAACCAGCCCCCTTTGATTTGACCCATTGAGACAATACCATTCACGGTCTTAATACCCATACTTGGCATATCAACGTCTTGAAAGACCACGCCCTTCGCTTGGAGCTCCTTTATTTCCTTTTCCGCATCGTCAACCTCAAATGTGGCTACGGTATGCTCGGCTTTGGTAGCTGCTTGTTGATAAATGTAGAGCCCGGTACCCTCTCCAGCCTCGTACATAACTCCTGAAGCTGGGGGTGGGTCTACTCGTACAGCCTTAAGACCCAGTTTCTCCTCATAGAATTTCTTGGCCCGGTTCAGGTCTGCAACCGGCAAAGTTGGATGTACTGGAGCATTGGTTAGCATTTTCTACCTCCTTTATTTATTTTGTATTTTGAATTTCTGGCCTTTCTTTTTATATCTGTTCTTCCATAATAACGGGCAATCAATAACGAAGTCATAAGTCCCCGTAAAAGACACGGTCTATTTCCTTCCCATATGCTGCAATTTGGCAAAGAGAGTTAACAGGGAGCGCTTTGCTTCTCTACTTGACCTCGACTGCTCTTTTCGCAGTTTATCCAACTCCTGACCATACTCGCTACCTAGTTGCCTTGGCCTGCTTATCATATCCTTAACTCTACCTTCATTCTCCTTGAAAAACTCCAGAAGGGTCCCCCTGCCCATTGATGTGAGTTGATATCCTTTTGTCCTATTTCCCGTTATATAACCGCGTCTAACCAGTGAATCGCACAAATATCCAATATACTCGCTGACAACATCCATTGCTCGATTTGCTAGCTGTTTACCCGAGTCTTTGTTCCTCGCAATATCCATCAAAATTGCCGTTTCACTGGGAAACATCCTCTTCTCCCGCTTTAAAAGTGCTAATTAGCATATAGAACCATAATAACGGGCAATCAATAACGAAGTCATAAAATGAGAGCAGAAAAAGTTACAAAATTATGACATTATGGGGCGCGGTCTCTAAGAGGGGCTTACAATATGAGTAGAACCTTGGAGATGCGAACTCTTGAAGCCATTTAGGCCAGGGGCCGGTCTATGATGCAGCCTGTCTTGGAGATAGTGCAAATCAGGTCGGGATTGTTAGGTTCGTTCATGGTAAAAAAGGGACGGTGGAAGACTAATGGGATTGTTGCCGCTTGGACTCTGTTTGAATTCCCGGATGTTTTTCGTCGGGTTAACTATGGCTCAAAGGCACGGTAAAGAAGAAGGTGGAACCTCGGCTAGGCTCTGACTCTAACCATATCCGGCCGCCGTGCGCTTCCACCAGT
>CAZQZA010000060.1:0-6574 GCA_964597725.1 uncultured Dehalococcoidales bacterium
ACAAGAATAACACCATTGGCTGGCTGGCTGCCCGCTGTGATGGAGAAAACTACGGCAAACTACTTGCCTACAACTTCCCTAAGGAACGGTTGGTGTATGGCCCCAGCCAGATTGAGAACCGAATCCAGCAGGACACTATCATTACTGAGCAGTTTGCCCTATGGGGTCGTGGTGGCTCTCGTGTTATCCGCGGCAACCTCCTGATGATTCCTCTGGGCAAGTCCAACCTGTATGTAGAGCCGGTCTTTCTCCAGGCAGAAGCTGGTGGACTTCCAGAGCTGAAGCGCGTTATTGTTGCTGCCGGCGACCAGATAGCTATGGCACCCACATTGCAGGAAAGCATCGCGGCTATCTTCGGTACTGAAGCACCACCGACCGAACCAGAACCTCCGGTTCCTCCAGGACCGGAGGAGCCGGTAGCCACTGAGATAGCTAAACTAATTGGGGAGGCTCAGCAGCACTACAACCAGGCTCAAGAGTACCTCAAGGCCGGTGACTGGGCTAACTATGGAAAAGAGCTAGAAGCTCTGAAGGCAGTACTGGATCGACTAGCGGAACTTACTGCTGAAGAATGAAGATAGCCTCTTAGTTCGGCAATCTGGCTAATTGTGTATTTTCGGTATCACAGGTTTTTCTCGGCGATATCTTTAAGCGTGGGCCAGTAAAAGCCATCTTGTCGGATGGCAAACTGGTATTGTTTATTGATCTCTGCCCTAGTCTGCTTTCCACTTGACACGTCTATCAGAAGCTCAAAAATCTCCCTGCCCACGCCTTCAATAGTTGTCTCACCTTCAATAATAGTACCGGCATTAACATCAAAGTCACTGGGCATCTTCTTATATGTACCAGAATTACTGACCACCTTTATGACCGGTGCCAAGGCGTGCCCGGCCGGAGACCCACGGCCAGTGGTAAAGATGACCACCTGCGCCCCACCAGCCACCATGCCCGTCATTGACTCTATGTCATAGCCGGCAGTCTCCATAATAACCAACCCCTTTGTCTTTGGCTTCATAGCATATGGGATACAGTCAGTAATGGCGCTAGTGCCGCCTTTGGTAATACACCCCAGTGATTTCTCCGTAATATTGGTCAGCCCACCAGCCACGTTGCCGGGTGAGATAGCTCCGGCATAACTATGCTTTGCGCCCCAGGCACTGGCTTCCGTCCCAAGTGCTACATAGGCCTCAATTTTCTCCGCCACCACAGCATTGGCCGCTCGCCGTTTCAGAAGGTGAGTGGTCCCCACCAACTCGGTTAGCTCGGAGAGGATGACGGTACCACCTTCAGCCACCACCAAATCAGCCGTAGCTCCTACCGCCGGGTTAGCACCTACTCCAGAGAAGGCATCGGAGCCACCACACTCCAGGCCCACGGTCAATTGCTCAAGGCTTGCTTTCACTCGTTTTTGCCCTTTGACATGAGCCAGCAGCTTTCTGGCAATCTCAGTCCCTTTTCTGGCGGTGTCGACGGTTCCACCCTCATCCTGGGTAACCAGATATTCCACTGGTTTGCCCGTTGCAGCGACAGCATTGGCAATATCTGGTGCCACAGACTCCTCGCAGCCAAGCCCAATAACAAGCAGCGCCGCAATATTTGGATTCTGGCCAAGTCCAGACAGCGTACGCAACGTTATCTCACCGGTACGCCCGCAGCCGTGGGTATGGGTAATTGGCACTACCTCAGGCACCTGTCGGACAACTTCTTCAACGACACTATTAGCACAAACAACTGATGACATAACCACGACATAGTTTCTCGCACCATAGGTACCGTCTTCTCGAGGATATCCATAGAAATGCATAATCACAGGCTCCTTACTTAAATGTCGCTTATGGTATTATGCACGTGAATCCAATCGCCAGCTTTGATATCTTCCTTCGTGGAACAGATAACCTCTCCGTAGCGGATAACATCGGCTCCTTTCGGTATGGAAACAAGCGCTATCTTGTGACCAAGAGGTACCTCTTGATTTGTCACCACCTCGCCATTACCCGGTATGGTAACAGTGACACCCTTAGGAATTACGGTCACTGCAATTGCCACATTGTCCTGAGGTGATGCCTTAATTGCCCTGTATTCCATGCTTCGTCTCCATTTTATTTTATCAAGAATGGCTTAATGAGGCGTATATGTGCTAGTAAGGCGTGAACACCTCTAGCTTCAAAATACGAGGAGGGTGGAGCGGGAGACGGGACTCGAACCCGCGACAACCTGCTTGGAAGGTTACCTAGAGACAAGCTACCAATCGCTTACTAGACCAACCGCTTGCCTCCCTTCTTGAGGTACATTATAGTCGAAGTTGTGGCAGATCTCAAGGTTGTGTACTCGTCCAGTACATTCACAACTGAAGCACAGCTCAGGAAATTTGCTGACTCCTGCCCTGAGCCGCCCATAGAGCTGGTAGACCCACCACGTTGCCCCGAGAAGGTTATACCTACCTTGGAGGCACAACATATCATGTCGTAAGGTTTGTATTCGAGGTGTCTAACGTGTGGTCTAGCCATTCAACTATACCACTGTACAAATTCGCCTGCACCAACCTTTTTGCTTCGGTAGGAATTAATTTTGGCGTCGAGTGCCGGATAACCAATCGAGATTCCCAATATGAGCAGCTTTGTCTTTGGCATCCCCAAGAATTCACGGACAGTATCAGGATAGTTCGCCACTGAGCCTTGAAGACAACTCCCCAAGCCGCGAGAATGAGCAGCTAGAATGACATTCTGTGCGAATAGCCCCATATCGAATATTGACCACGAACTGAGCGTACTATCCATGAATAGGAAGAAAACGCACGGCGCTCCGTAGAATTGCCAATTTAGCAACTGTAGCTCCTTCCGTTGCTTCTCATCCCCGCGTTCTATGCCAAGCACCTTAAGCCTCCTAGCACCATGTTCTCTGGCTCGTCTCCCTAGTTCTGGCGGCCAACTCTTTGGTAACGGTAAATCAGGGTTTGGAATGGTGTCTGCTCGTGCCAACTCACAGAGAATCCTACTGAGCTCCTCTTTCTTTTTACCAGTCACTACAGCGACCTGCCAGGGTTGTGTATTTGTGTAGGAAGGGCTGTTGCTGGCCATTTTAAGAATCCTTTCGATTGTTTCTCTAGAAATTGGAGTGGATTCAAAGGCTCGATAACTCCTTCTCGTTTCGATTCCCTCCAATAGTTCCATTGGCTGTTACCTCCTGGTTATTCTCCAAATATTTGATAGCTGTTCAATCTCAGCAATATTAGACTTCTACCGCTCAGAAGTCAATTCATTTCCAAAACTATCGCTTAGCTATTTGTTAAGACGCCCCTTTAGCATCAATTCTATTACTGTTCCTGAGAACAGCATTTACAAGTAGGCGAACCAATCGGTCATGGCATTACTGGATGATGCCCACAATACACTAGCAGATTACACTTTACGTCACATTAGTATATCGAATAAGAAATAGTGGTGGCTCCGGATATAATAGAGATGAATACCGAATAACACACCAAATCTAAGTAAAAGGAGTCATCGAATGAAGAGTACCGCAGCTAGGAAACTCAGGCAAGTCCCTCAGGGTTATCTGGTGATAGGAGTGGATCCATACAAGAAGAGGCACGCAGCGGTGGCAATAACTCGAGATTTCACGACTTGGGCTAAGTTCAAGTTCGACAATTCCAGGGAAGGCTTTGAGATGATGTTGCAACGATCCAGGGTAGAAATGGCGAAAACCGGTTGCCGTGGTGTCATCTTTGCTATTGAGACCGGAGGCCACTACTGGCGCAATCTGGCCTACTTCCTGGATGAGCGAGGTATTCCCTTCCGTTTCATCAACCAGTTTACCTTAAAGCGGAGGAGAGAGGGGAAGGATCTCAATAGAAGAAAGAACGACTATCGAGATAGCGAGGTAGCAGCACAGCTATTGTGCACTGGTGAGTTCACTGACAGCAAGTTGCCCCAGGGAGTTTATGCCGAACTACGTGCTGCTCACAATGCCTATCGTCGGTTAGTCAAAGAGAGGACCAGGATAACCAATTTAGTAAAAGGACTGTTGGATGCACTATTCCCCGCGCTCACTCAGGATTGCTTGCCAGTGAGGGAAAGCCAATTAAGAGAACCTGCCTATTTACCAATGAGCTGTATAGCAAAAGCAAACACGTTACCGAGCAGCTAACTAATCAATTAGCTAGAGCAAGGATTAATAAATATCACCCCTGGGTATTCGGAATAGGGGATGAATTCGTTACCAAGAGCATGAAAAAGAGATTCCCCAATACAGTTATCATAATGATGGGCTGCTCCTGCCTCTACCTTGATGATTTGGCTCAGGCCTTTATCCAAAAGGGAGCCTCAACCTATATGGGATGGCATGCCAGTGTTGGCCTGGATTATGTTGATGAAGCAACCCCCATTCTTGTCGCCAATCTATTCAGTAAAGGGATGACGATAAAGGAGGCGGTAGATAAAACAATGGCTGACCTGGGACCTGACCCATATTATCATGCCTACCTGAACTATTATCCGAGGGAGAGTGGCAACAAAACCGTCAAAGAATTAATAGAGTGGCAGTGACCATACCCCCGGTATCAAAGCCCATATCTCGAGTATAGATGTCTATAGCCGAGCTACTGCTAGCACTGCTACCCACTTTCTGGATAAACTAGAACAGAGGATGCCCTTTACTATCAGGGCTATTCAAGTGGATGGAGATTCCGAGTTCGAGGCAGTCTTTGAGGAGGAATGTCTGAGGCGTGATATTAAGCTTTTTGTTTTACCACCCCGCTCACCTAAGCTCAACGGGTGTGTGGAGCGAGCCCATAGGGCCCATACTGAGGAATTCTACGAGGTAACAGACAGTTCCTTTGACCTTCCTGAACTAAGAGACGAGCTGTTTAGAATGGGAGAGGACATATAATACAATAAGACCGCATCAATCGCTTAACTACCTAACACCACTGGAGTTTCTTCAGTGTTATAATGAAAATCACAGAAAGGAGAGCATGTGTCACTAATCATATGGACGAGAAGGCTCTACACTATTGGTCTTTGAGACCACCATTGATAATCGCCATCAGCTACCGCAGGAGATAGGCTCGGTATTGCTTAAGAAGTTGCGATTAAGGATGCCGAAGCTCTCCGAGTTTCTGAGTGTAAGTTACGCGTTGGTCTAGCAACCGAATGAGGCTGAAATACTGGGGGCAGATGTTTGACAACCTTGGGGGGAGGTGATAGCCTATGCCTATCAGAGGTCTCTCGGGCAGGAACCAGGAATAGTCCGGAGTGCCAAGGAAGTGTTGGCTCTTTGACAGGCTACCGAAAATTAGCAAAAAAAGGATAGGCATGACCATCAATTTAAAAGGAAGGGATTTTCTGGCTACCAGTGATTGGACCAAGAGCGAGTTAGACCAGGTGTTGGACCTGGCGGTTCAATTCAAGCGGATGGGAACGGCGTCGCGCTCCCTTGACATTCTTAAAGGAAAGACTGTTTTATTGCTCCTTTTCCGTCGCTCGACTCGAACAAGGACTTCATTCACTGCCGCCATGCAAGAGCTGGGCGGCTTTGTTCAATGCCTCGACTCCGCGGACTTACGTTTGAGCCTTGAGGAAAAACCTGGGTCGGGTGAATCGCTCAAGGATACGGCTCGCGTGGTGGAAAGATACGTTGACGCGGTAGGTATTCGTATTCTTGCTCCGATAGTAGATGAGACCGGGGCTCCTAGAGATAGTGGTGGGGATGCTATTGTCCAGAAATTCGCTGATTATACTAAGGTACCAGTCATCAATATGGCTACCTGTCTGCATCACCCTACTCAGGTACTAGCTGATGTCATGGTTATGAAGGAAAAGCTGAGTGATGTCAGAGGTAAAAAAATTGTAATGATGTGGGCCTACTTACCCATTTTAAGAGCATGGCAATCGCCGCTTTCTGATGCGCTAATATCAGCTACCTATGGGATGGACGTTGCTGTGGTCTACCCCGAAGGATATGCTCTGGATGCACCAGCAATGTCTCTCGTTCAAAAGGAGTGTACTAAGGCTGGCAGGAAATTTGAAATATCACATAACCTCAAAAAGGCCCTGGAAGGTACCGACGTTGTCTTTCCACGAAACTGGTGGCTGAAGACGGAGAGTTAGTTGCTAAGGCTCTTTTGGGAGACTTTGTTTATCCCTTATAGACCGCTGAATTTATGAGGAGGAATAATGATAAATTCACAAAGAGTGGTAGTACCAATACTTGCCTGGTATGGTGACACGAACCTCGAACTAGACTTCCCTGAATCTTGGGATGTTACCGTTTGCCAAATGAAAGGGCATGATGCCCCACATTTGCTCGACGATGAGATAAGGGAAGCTTTTACCAATCCTATTGGCACCAAGACCATAAAGGAGTTAGCTAAAGGAAAGAAGGAGGTTGTGATACTCTTTGATGACATGACAAGGCCCACACCATCAGCAGTGCTCATACCTTATATCTTAGAGGAGCTTGCCGCTGCTGGTATTCCTGATGACAACATACGGTTCATTGCTGCCATTGGAGCTCACGGTGCGATGAATGGGATAGACTTCAGGAAGAAGCTGGGAGATGAGGTGATGGGCAGATT
>CAZQZA010000061.1:0-762 GCA_964597725.1 uncultured Dehalococcoidales bacterium
GTGTATCATGGTGCTGGTGAGTAATGCCGATAGTCCTATGAATTGGGGGTTCTCGTCTTTCACCGCATCTACGATGGCTTGAGGGTCAACGTCATTGCCCAAGTCCTTAACTGTGTAGCCAGCCCCCCGAAGTAATATCGACACTATATTCTTACCGATATCGTGGAGGTCTCCTTTTACTGTAGCCACAATCACCTTGCCCTTGGGCTTGATGCTGCTCTGGGCAAGATATGGCTCCAGTATCTCCATAGCGGCTCCCACTGCTTCGGCTGAGGCCAGCATATCTGGAATGTAGTACTCCATGGCCTCGAATTTCTCTCCCACGACGTTCATTCCTTCGGTGAGTCCCTTGTTAATTATGTCCTCCACACGTATATCCAGGGCAAGGGCTTTCTCGGTAAGTTCGCTCACTCCAGGCTGGCCCACCATCCCTTCGTCTAGACCCTCGTCGTCTCGTGTTACTCTCCCCTGGATGACGTTTTCTCGAATGAGGCTAAGTATATCCTCTGCCATTCTCACTCTCCTATTCTAGTAGTCTCTCAGTCTCACCAGCAGGCCGGGCACTTCCTGAAATACCCTGTCGATAGTCTCTCTATCTATGTGGTGTGGCGGTAATGAGAGGATCTCCTCCATCCGCTCTCGCGTCCGAAGCATCGTCTTGTCCACCATGTCCTGACTCTCGAAGGGGTATGGTGGAGCAATCTCACCGGTACGAAGCGCACTCCGCACAAACCGCACGTAGAGCTTATGTGAGGTGCCCAT
>CAZQZA010000061.1:772-6558 GCA_964597725.1 uncultured Dehalococcoidales bacterium
GATGTGGGAAACTAGCCTCTCCACCGAGGCCTGTATCCCGGGTACCTTTACATCGGAAACGCCCCCGGTGGAATAGCAGGGCAAGCCATAATAACGCGCCATCTGGACGCAGTCGATGTTATACTGGCTGAACTCGGGGACTCCGTAGGAGTCATTAAGGTTATCCATGCGTGCCCTCACCGGCACACTACCATAAAGTACTGGTGTCCCCTTGTTTACCAGTTGAGTTAAGACGATGCCCACCAGAATCTCGGCATTGATCTGAGCTACCATACCCTCTTCTCGGATAGGGGCCGTAGAACCACCCTGAGGAGAACTGGAGATTACCAGAGGGATGCCCCTCTTGGCTATCTCTATTGCCTTCTGTGTAGTATCGTCCACGAGTTGCAGGGGGCTTTTTATCGTGCAGGCGATGAAAGAGATGATGGGGTTCTCCCTGAACCTGTCCTCCCCACCAGCTATAATCTGGGCCATCCTGACTACATTATCTAGCTGGCTGAGCTCGGTTAGCCCGGACATAACGTGCTTGGTGGTGTTGTTCAGCGAGGCGAAGAACTTATTGACGTCCTTATTAGCATCATTGATATCATCATCCTGAATATTAACCGTGCGCAGGAAGCTATCCCAGGAGTCGAGGTGCTCACAGAGGTGCGCCGCCCGGCCCAGCCGTTCCACGGTGCCTTTCTCGATGCGTAATAGTGGGAAGTCAGCCTCGTAAGACGGCTCACGCTTGCTGACAAAGGTCTCCACGTCCACGTCCAGCCAGTTGTTAGCCTCAGAGCCCGAGGCGAAACGTACCCTCGGCTCGCGTCCATCAAGGATGAGGCAGTTATTCTCATCCCGCGCTCCCAGCTTCACCACTTTCGGTGCTGCCTCTAACGCTTCCGAGATAATTCTCTCTGGTATCTTGAGCAACCAATGAGTTGTGTCCCCCTGCTCTATAGGTAGGACATCAACACCACAGTCAGCGAAGACCTCAGCAGCATGGCGATTGAAACACACTATACCAGGGTCAGTCAAAATAGCCAGAGAAGCCCGGTGTATCCGTTCTACCTCTTCTAGCTTGAGTCTCTGATAGGGTTCTACTAGTACCCCTTGTCTCGCCATCTGTTTTCTCCTATTGTTTGTTCCTTACCTTGCTGTCCATTGCCAACATTCACCCCAATGAAATCGGCGCTAGCGGCGGCCTCAGCTCTAGCTAGTGCTTCCAGGAATTCCCCATCACGGCTAGCTATGGATTTGGTAACTGGCCTGTTTGATGCGTTGCTATTTTCTCCAGTTACGAGCATGTGTTAATTTATGATACCTGTTATTTCCTCCAGTATTCTTTGCCTTACCTTAGCTGGAAGCTGGTAACCGGGAGTGGAGAGTATCTCCCTCACCGTTTCCGCCGCCTTCTCACAGGTGGTCTTACTCCCTTCGGCCTCCCATTCCTCTCGGCTGTTCCTATCGCTCAAGGAGGGCTGGTAGTGCTCGCCACGCATAAAGTACCGGGTGTGCTTGGCAGTGACGAAGTTACCTCCCGGTCCCACCTGCTTGATGAGGTCAAAAGCCAGGGTTTCATCATCTACTCTTATGCCCTCGACTGCTCTCATTACCATTCCCAGTATATCGTTGTCTATAACAAGTTTCTCATAAGACATTGTTAGTGCGAATTCCATGAGTCCAGCAGCGTCATGGATAAAATTGGCCCCTGCCAGGGCACAGAGCAGGTTGGTGATAGCTGACTCGTAGCCACTCTGGGCATCTAGCACTTTGGAGTCGGTCATGCCGCCAGTGGCATAGAAAGGAAGTTGGTAAAACTGGGACATCTGGGCACCAGCCGCGTTCAAGAGACCCATCTCAACTGAGCCGGCAAGATACTTTAAGTCCCTAAGGTCTGTATTGGTGGCTACCGAGCCAAAGATGACCGGTGTTCCTGGATTTACAATCTGGGTAAGCATTACGCCCATCAGTGAGTCCACGGTCTGAATCACTAGGTTTCCGGCCAGCGTGACCGGTGAGGTAGCCCCGCACAACGGTTCGGCAGGACATACCAAAGGAATACCGCTTTGGGCAATAGCTACTACTAGGTCGCCATACTTACCGTCCATTTTCATGGGGCTTATGCTACAGGTTACCATGGAGATGAGAGGGCGCTGTCGTAGTGTTTCTGCAGAGCCAGCGACGATTTCCGCCATCCGTATCGCCTGCTTTACCCCATCGAGGGTGTAGACGCCTCCCATGATATGCTTCGTGGTGTTATCCAGTCCGGCAAAAAAGCGATTTACATCCACCTGCTCCACGGGCAGCTCGTTGGGATAGGTAGGCAGCATGAATAGGTGGATATTATCCAGCTGGTCAACCAGCTTGGCGATGCGTTTTAAGTCTACCAGAGTGGCTGGTCGCTTCTGGGCGGTATTTGGCTCATAGATATAGAGGGCAGTTCCCCCAGTCCCGGCGTATACCCGGTTTCCACCCAGGAAGATGTCGCGCCTCTTGTCTTGGCCACAGAGCTTGACCTCCGACGGCGCTATCCTTATGAGTTCCATTACTTTCTCTTGCGGCAGGCATACCCGGCGTTTTCCCCACTCGATTCGAGCGCCAGCCCCCTTAAAGAATTTCAGTGCTATCTCCGAGTTTACCTCAAAGCCTATCTCCTCGATTAAGCGCATTGCGGTCTGGTGCACTCTAGATATAGACTCTTCAGTAAGCGGCTTGAATCTGTCTCCAGTTAGTCCCTTTCGAATCATGTCTTGGATTCTACCTCCTACCTGGACAATCACATTTTTTACAGGTTTTGCACGGGTTGTAATTCTCTACGTTACTGTTGTAGGAACCGATACCGATAATGCCCGATATTGACTTCTGGGGAATCATTAGACACCTCCCGGTCAAGCGAATCCCCACTGTATTGCCACTCAGGGCCCAGAAGAGCATCCTCTGCTGACCTATTTCCCAATCACAATAGCCGGGGCTGAAGCGCCGACTCGTGTAAAGCCCTCTAGCACCAGCTACCTCTCTTATCCTATCCTGGACAAACTCGGCTACCTTCTCAGTAGCGACTGACCCTATTACGTCCAGCACGCTAGCCTGGAGCACGAGCTTATCCTTAGCGAGTTGGCAGACCATTTCCTCCAGATGATTGCCTATTGTCAGCACAAACATCGCCACCTTTTCACATTGCTCCAGCAGCCGGGCAACGACCTGGCTCTTGAAGATAATCGAATCCTCAATAAAGGCAATGGAATCCCGAACCCATTCGACATCCCTGATAGTATATGAATATGACACATCAACAAGATGGTTGGCGTTCTCTAAATACTCATTGACCAAAGACGCCACACGGGCTGGCGGCTCGCAATCAGTATCATACCCAATGTTGTGCAATACCTGCTGGCTATCGATGTCAAGTTGGTTACTTATAGCTAGCATATTCCTTTCTCCTTCGTTTTAGCTGAAATACGGAGGATAGGTAGGAAGTCTTAAGTCCATAGCATAAGAATTGCAGAGATGTGGAATAAACACACAGACAACTTGAGGGGTAACATGCGGAGAATGAGCTAGGGGTTTCCGTGAAGAATTTGAGCGGATGAGATGCTGACGAACTAGATAGAATACATTGTGGATGAGCTAATTGGTCTGTGAACTACGCTATGAGCTGAGGCAAAATAGTAGACAAATAGACCCCCACTTTACGTGTCATCTTTCTAGCTTCAGATCACTCCCGTACCTCCTTGCGAGATTTCCCGCTCCTTTCTTATCTTAGCCTAATGGCTAATTTTATTCTAGCGCATTATCCAATCCTTGTCTAGTGCTGGCTTGGGTACCTACTATAAAGGCATAGTGCAAGTTTTTTGCTGCTAAGCTTCTCTTACCATCTATAATCACTCCTCAGCTAGATTAGTGGCTCCTCAGCTAAACTGTGCCCCCCACTATGTTTGATGGCAATGACGATAACCCTTATATCAGTAGTATTTTCCTCTCAGATTAGCCAACCTTTTGGCCCTTTTGTTGTTACAGGTATACAGAAACTGTAATCTAGAATCAAGGCAAGCGCGCTATCGTTTCTGATAGTACCTGGAGTCCAGAAGGCGAGAAGATAGCACCTACGGTGGCATATGAATCTATTTGGGGGTTAAGGTCGAAGATTGTAATGATAGAATTTGACAACCCCTGGTAGTGCATAACAATAGGTGGTTTGTTCAATTTCCCCGGGTCACGAACCACGGGTGTTTCCTCGTTTGACGTATCCGAACCTTGCCCCTTACCAATAGCTAAGCCAGGGGAGTCACTTAGTCTACTTTAGGTATCTTGCCGCCTGTGAGATGGATGCACCTAATTGCTAGATCTGTCCATTTTGTTCCATGGTGGGGCATTTAATACAGCTTTATTAACCACGGCCTCAAGGTTTGGCAATCGACCTTGCGCAACATTGACTATATTTTCAGCTATTGAGATTGCCATCCTCTCTAATGACTCATCAGTAACTCCTGCGGCGTGAGGTGTCAGTATCACGTTTTCTAATCCAAGGATTGGGTTATCCTTCGGAGGTGGCTCTTCAGTAAGAACGTCTAAAGCTGCTCCTGCCACCTTCCCGCTGCTGAGTGCCTCACAAAATGCCGTGTCATCAAGCATTTCGCCTCTAGCGCAGTTGATGACAAAAACCCCTTTTTTCATGAGGTCAAATTCTTTCTTGCCCAAAATTCCCTTGCTTTCTTTGGTTACGGCGGCGTGAACAGAAATATAGTCGGACTCCCTTAGAAGACTGTCGAGTTCCATCAACTTTGCGCCAACGTCCCTCGCTTTCTCCTCCGAGACATACGGATCATATGCAATTACCCTCATTTGAAGCCCTAGTCCCGCCATTCTGGCTACCGTAGAACCTATTACTCCTAAACCAATTATTCCCAAAGTCTTATCCCGCACCTCGCTCCCCATAAACTTAAGTGATTCCCATTTCCCACTCTTAACCGAGGCATTTGCCGGAATATACCTTTTTGCCAAAGCAAGCAGTAGACCTATTGTATACTCAGCTACGGGGTACGGGCCCTGCGCCGTGGCCCTGGTTACTACGATGTTCCGTTCGCTGGCAGCCTCTACATCAATAGTCTCGTAGCCAAGTCCATGCCGGGCAATTATTTTTAAATTCCTCGCCGCTTCAATAATTCTCCTATTTATCGATATAGACCTTACATTAACTATGGCATCGGCATCAGCTATTTCCTTTAAGAGTTCGTCCTCTGTTATCGGGGTGGGCGGTGGGTATTGCTCCCGTAGCATTTTGATAGTAGCCACCTCCCGTACCATATCCATTCCTCGCTGTCTCGTAGGAAACGTATAAAGAACTTTAAATCCCATTGTTACCCCCCTTCTGAACTATTTTGCGGTCAAGCTTTAAGTAAGTTTAAATATGACGGACAAGTAATGTGGAAGACAAAACCTAGGCTCACTAAAACCTATCCAAAAACTATCCTAAAAGGCAAGAATTCTTTGCCTCTGCTCGCCATCAGGAGAAAAGTAGCCTAAAAGCCAGTAGAACCCCTGGGTATCCGCCCACTGGTTACACACTGAGAACGGAGCCTCTGGCCAAAGATTCTTTCAACTACCCTTCCCGTTTCCAGAACCTTGTCCACATCTAGCCCGTGCTGGATTCCCATTTCATCCAGCATGACTACCAGGTCCTCTGTAGGCACTAATCCAGCTTGGGTAGGGTCAGCATAGTAATACGTACCGGTACCTGGAATAGGACAGTCATCCAGGAAATTAGCTGGCTGACCACCGCTGCCGCCAAAACTACTTTCAAA
>CAZQZA010000062.1:0-6504 GCA_964597725.1 uncultured Dehalococcoidales bacterium
CGAGGGAAAGGTGGCAGTGTGGGGCTGAACTAATCGGAGTGAGTTCTCCTTCCGCCGATGTAGAGTTGATGACACTGGCTTGGGAAGTTTTGAAGAAGTTGAAACTTGAGGACATAGAACTGAGGTTATCTCATATTGGCTTAATAAAGGCGTTACTTCAGAAGCTTGGGCTAAGCGATGAACAGCAGACCAGGATATTTGACCAGATTCTGGATGGGGATAGGGAAGCGCTAGCCAGAATAACGCCGGCGAGACCTGAGCTAGAGGAGTCTTTGTCCCTTTTGTTCGACCTGAAAGGGCAATCATCCGGGTTTTTAAGAAACTTGCAGGCGCTATTGAACGACAATCTACCTGAGCTTAGACCTCATATTGACGATTTCATAAACATTGTTGACCTTCTTGAGGCTCTAGGTTGCAATTACCAGATTGATATAGCTTCGGCGAGGGGCTTTGAATACTATACGGGAGTGATTTTCCAGTTCTTTAGGGGTGAAGAGAAGGTAGGTGGTGGGGGAAGATATGATGCTCTGATTCCTTTAATGGGTGGTGGGAGCACTCCTGCTTCCGGGTTTGCTCTTTATTTTGACCACCTGATGAATTTGGTAAAACCAGAGCTCCCGGCTAATTTTCAAAGAGTTTTGATTAGGACTGAATCTAGTGAAGTAGAAGCGTTGAAGGAGGGCTTCAACATTGCCAGTAGCCTCCGCGAGGCTGGGTATGTGGCTGAGCTTAATTTAGGTAAGGAGGAGCTAGCTGATTTTAGGTGGATAATTGATGTCCAGGGTAAGGCACCCCTACTTGTTTTGACTGACCGGGTTAAACAAAAAAGATTTGAGCTTAAAACTATTAACGAAGCTTTAAAATTATTACGGAAAATGGGCAAGGTTCCGTGAGAGAAATTAAATTTGGCATTCCGTAAGTCATGAAAATTTAGGGTAGATTGAAGGGGCGAAGCCCCTTCAAAACCCATACTTCCCCCTCTCCTTTGAAGGAGAGGGGAATATAGGGGGTGAGGTAGATAAACGATTTAAAGATAGCCTTACCTAAAGGTCGCCTGCTACACGAAACGGCTACCTTGCTTCGTAGAGCCAACTGGGGACTTAGTGACTACCATCAGAAGGCAGGTTTTTACCGCCTTAAATTCCAAAGGTTTCCCAATCTTCTGGCTAAGGTGTTTCATGAAAAGGATATCCCTATTCAGGTAGCAGTGGGGAACTATGATTTGGGGATTTGTGGGCTGGATTGGGTTGAAGAGCTTCTGGTTAAATATCCCAGTAGTGCTGTAGTTAAGGTTAAAAACCTGGGATATGGGAAAAGTGCCTTGTATATGGCCGCCAGCAGGTTGTCTGGGGTATCCACGGTAGAGGAGCTGCTGGCGAAGCCGGGCATCGTGCGCATTGCTAGCGAGTATCCTAACCTGGCTGAGTCCTTTGCGGTGAAGTTTCGGCTGAGGCGTTTTAGTCTCTTTCCCCTGTGGGGGGCCGCCGAGGTTTACCCACCAGAGAGTGCTGATTTGGTATTAGTCTCGGTGGGAGGAGAAGAGGAGCTATTGGGCTATGGGCTGGTGCCGGTAAGCAAAGTCCTTGATTCTAGTGCTTGCCTAATAGCTAATGCCAGTAGTTGGGTAACCAAAGACTTGAGTGAGATTTTAGCTTCTATTGAGGATGGGCTGCTTGGCATGGAGAAGGTTCCTGTTTCAGCGAGTGCAGTGGGAATGCCGGAAATAACTGGTCAACGCCATTCTATCGAGAGAGACGAAGGCACAGTCTGGTTAGCTTTACCCGATGGACATCAACAGCTGCCTACCCTGCGTCTACTCAGTAAAGCCGGTATTCAGATTGACGATAACTCAGGGAATCGCCGACCAACTATTAGTTTAGCTGGAGTTATGGTTAAGATGATTAGACCACAGGATATGCCCTTACAGGTGGCTAATGGAAACTTTGATCTGGCTATTACTGGCAGAGACTGGCTTACAGAGCACCTTTATCAGTTTCCGTCAAGCCCGGTGAGGGAACTTCTGAACCTCAAGTTGGGCAGGGTCAAGATAGTAGCCGTAATAAGTAAGGATTTATCGGTGGACGATGTCCATAACTTGAAGCAACTTAATGCTGAACGATTGGTACCATTTAGGGTAGCTTCGGAGTATGTGAATATCGCTGATAAGTATGCCCGGGATAATCACCTTGGCCCGTATAGAGTGATTCCTACCTGGGGGGCTAGTGAAGCCTTCGTGCCCGAGGATGCTGACTTGCTGATTGAGAATACCCAGACGGGACGAACCATAGCCCGACACAATCTTAAGATTATTGATACCCTTTTTGAATCAACCGCCTGCCTGATTGGCGGTGCTGACTGTGAACTGGACTCTATCAAGGGGAAGAGGATACAGTCTATCATTGGGATGCTACAAGCTGCCGTGGAGGACGTCTGAATTGATAATTATTAAAGGTTTTCAATTGGCAAAATCGATGTTGACCAGACAACCATTGGCTGAGCTTTATTCAATTTCGCCGTCAGTGAAACAAAGGCTGAGAGAGATATTTGGCGCCGAAATTGACCCAGAGCAAGCGGTTAGACAGATTATTAGCGAGGTGCGCCAGAGAGGGGATGCTGCCCTAGTTGATTATACGTTTAGGATTGACGGGGTGAACCTTACCTCACTGGAAATAAGTAAGGAACAGGTAAGTAGTGCCTACCGAGAGGTGAATCAGGAACTGGTGTCAGCACTCAAGCTGGCAGCAGAGCGTATTCGCTCCTTCCACAGTGTGCAGAAAGACAATCTTTGTAAGGAATTTTCTGTTCAAGGCCTGGGTCAGTTGATACGTCCATTAGAGCGTGTTGGCGTTTATGTTCCCGGCGGTACTGCTTCTTATCCATCAACGGTGTTGATGACAGTTATTCCAGCTAAGGTCGCTGGCGTTAAGGAGGTTGTTTTAGTTACACCATCGAAGGGACTTGTTCCTCCAGCTACATTGGCAGCCGCTGATATTGCCGGGGTCGACCGTGTTTTTGGTGTTGGTGGTGCCCAGGCAATCGCTGCCTTAGCCTTTGGCACTGAGTCTATTCCTAAGGTGGACAAGATTTGTGGCCCAGGTAATATCTTTGTCACTATGGCTAAGAAACTGGTATATGGAGTAGTGGGTATTGATGGACTTCAGGGGCCGAGCGAGGTGTTGATTGTAGCTGATGAAACAGCTAACCCTAAATATTGTGCTTTAGACCTCGTAGCCCAGGCGGAACACGACCCCTCAGCTTCAGCTATTTTGATAACTACCTCGCAGCATCTGGCTAATGAGGTTGCCAAAGAAATTGAGCGACAGTTGAAGGATTTAAAGCGACAAGCTATAGCTGCCGAGTCTTTAGAAAATAGGGGCATGATAGCCATAGTTTCTACTGTGGACGAGGCTATAGAATTAGTTAATCTTTATGCTCCGGAGCACCTTGCTCTGATGGTAGACAAGGCTGATACTTACATTGATAAGGTATTTAATGCTGGGTGTATATTTGTTGGCGAGAAATCAACAGTAGTGCTGGGTGATTATGTGGCAGGACCCAGCCATGCTTTACCTACCGGGGGCACTGCCCGGTTTAGCTCACCACTTAACATAACTGATTTTATTAAGTTTAGCAGCCTGGTTACGATAGATGAGGCTAGTTTAAAACAGCTGGGTCAAGCGGCCTCCGCCATTGCTAGGGCTGAGGGGTTCGAGGCTCATGCCCGAGCGGTGGAAGAGCGGCTTAAGACGGATTAACATTGCCTAATAACCCTCATCCCCATTGTCTCCTTCTCACTCTGAGGCTGTTTAGTTGTCATTGCGAGGCACGAAGTGCCGAAGCAATCTTTGAAAGTAATAGTGAGATTGCTTCGCTTCGCTCGCAACGACAGTTTGAGTTGCTAAACGGTCTCACTCTATTTGGCGGTATACCCTAACTTATTTACAATGGTGAACAAGCGTATTTTGTAAAACTGGGAGAGTTCAATGAGCAACAAACGAAGGACGATTACAGAGAGCAGTGCCTTGCAGGTAAATAGTAACTTCCCTGGTTTCCTTTTAGAGCACGCCCTCCTCTTTGAGTTGGGTAAGCTCTTGGTGAGTGTAGCCTAGCCAGCCGCAGTATATTTCTTCATTGTGTTCACCTAACGTAGGGGCGGTAGTTCTTATCTTCCCCGGTGTTTTGGAAAGTTTAATGGGTATTCCTATTAATGGCACCTTGCCTACCTCTGGGTGCTCAACCTCAACCAGCATCTCTCGAGTTCGAATGTGGGGGTCAGCCGTGGCTTCAGGAACGGTGTTCACTCGGGCGCAAGGCACACTCGCCTCATTGAATTGGCTCACTACTTCATCGACTGTTTTCTCGGCTGCCCACTTATTAAGCCAATCAGCGAAAAATTGCCGATTCTCAGGTCGAGCCCGGTCATAATCAGATTGGAATCTCGGGTCACTAGCTAGTTCCTCTCTACCCATCATTTCAAGGAATCTTTTCCAAATGGTGTTGCCGACCACTCCGAGAAAGAAGTAGCCATCTTTAGCTTTATAGGTATCATAAGGTCCGGTATAAGTATGAGAATTGCCAACCTGGGGGCGTATTTCGTTGGCTACCTCATACTCAGCAGGAACACTCTCCATAAAGGAAACCGACGAGTCCAGTAAAGAAACATCGACTGATTGCCCCTCCCCAGTTTTCTCACGGTGATAAAGGGCATATAGGGTTCCCAGTGCTCCATAAACACCGGTAGCCGTGTCTATGAAGTTTACGCCTAATTTCATGGGTAAGCCCTGGGGAAAGCTTGATACCCACATTAGACCTGACACTGCCTGGGCTATTGCATCGAAGCCAATACGGCTGGCATAGGGGCCATATTGGCCAAAGGCTGATACCGCTACCACGATAATATCTGGTTTGATTTTTTTGAGAGATTCATAGTCAAGACCTAATCTTTTGTTTACTTCTGGGCCAAAGTTCTCTATAACTACATCGCTTCGCCTGGCCAATTCCTCTAGTAGTTCCTTACCCTTCTTTTTTCGTAGGTTTAGAGTGATGTCCTTCTTATTGCGGCCAGTGAACATAAGGTAGGAACTCTGCCCACCAGCGGCAAAAGGGCTTAATTGCCTATCATCTTCCCCACCAGGTCTTTCAACTCTGATAACCTCAGCTCCCATGTCACCTAGCATCTGACCACAAGTGGGGCCGGCTCTATAGCGAGAAAAGTCTAGGACTCTTATCCCGTGCAAAAGCTCTCCCATATCAATCGCCCTCCTTTAAATCTTTATGGTCTGAGAATGCTGAAGAGGTTAGTAATTTCGCACGAGTTATCCCTTTTGCCCTGAGGTATCGTGCTCTTAGTGAATCAACTGAAGAGTATATCTGATGCTGAGGGTAAAATCAAACTAGTTCTCAGTTATTATGGCTGCTATCGCCTACAAATTGAAGAAGACGAGTTAAGACTAAAGGCTATATGTAGAGGATGGAGCTTAAATATAGCCCTTTTCATTGCTCTCTTTGAAATAAGTTATGCATTCGTGCTAGAATGCGTAAATGCTTAACTGGTTTGAGGGAAAAGGGGATGTCTGAAGGAATAGAGCAATTAATAAGGCCGGAAATACTTACACTCAGCGGTTATTCTCCCAGCAAGTCCCCAGATACATTAGAGGGGAAGGTTAGAGTTCCGGCAAAAGATATTATCAAGCTGGATGCCAATGAGAACCCTTATGGCTGTTCACCACGGGTGCGCCAGGCTCTGACTACCTGTCCCTCCTTTAGTGTCTACCCTGATTCAGGACAAACTGAACTCAGGGGATTGTTAGCTGAATATACTGGCGTTGGCGCCGAGCGTATCGTGGCCAGCGGTGGCAGCAATCAGCTAATAGACCTCCTAATATGTCTGTTTGTTGGGCCGGGTGATGAGGTGATAAACTTAGTTCCTACCTTTGATATATACCGCTTTAGCACGCAAATACATGGCGGTAGCTTAGTTGAGGTACTCAGGGATGAAAATTTTGCCATCAATGTAAAAGCGGTAAAAGCAGCTATAGGTAGAAAAACCAAAATAATATTTCTAGCTAACCCTAATAGCCCTACGGGAAATATAACTCCCCAAAAGGATATATTAGAAATAGTGGCTACCGGAGTACCGGTGGTGGTTGATGAGGCATACTATGAATTTAGCGGAGAAACAGTGGTGCCACTGGTTAGCCGATATGAAAACCTGATGGTGCTACGAACCTTCAGTAAATGGGCAGGGCTGGCCGGCTTGAGGGTTGGCTACGGCATTTTCCCGTCTAAAATTGCTGACTACCTGCTGACCATAAAGATACCGTATAATGTAAACGTGGCGGCTCTAGTGGCCGTTCAGGAATCACTGAAGGACGTTGATTATTTGATGGGCAGGGTAAAGGCTATACTAGCCGAGAGAAAAAGACTATTTACTGAGTTAAACAAGCTGAAGTGGTTAAAACCTTTCCCGTCACGAGCTAACTTTATTTTCTGCTCTGTCCTAAA
>CAZQZA010000063.1:0-6500 GCA_964597725.1 uncultured Dehalococcoidales bacterium
TTTTTATGGGCGTAGTCATTAAGCACCCGGGTTAGCGCTGAGCGGAAGCCAGTAAGGTGAGTGCCTCCGTCCACAGTATTAACGCAGTTAGCAAAACCGAAAGTGGACTCGGTAAAGCCATCATTATACTGAAGTGCTGCCTCAATTAGAGTGCTGTCTAACAGTTTAGAGATATAAATGGGTCTGGGGTGGCGGACTAGCCGGTTTCGGTTAAGGTGACGAACAAAGCCAGTAATGCCACCCTCAAAGTAGAAGGTCTTTTCGTCGTCCTTTCTTTCATCCTTAAGGCATATTTCTAGTGCCTTGTTTAGATAAGCCATTTCTCGTAGACGGTCGCTTAGAGTATCAAAATTATAGCTAACTTTACCGAATATCTCCTCATCAGCGAGGAAGGTGATGGTAGTGCCAGTATCAATGGCTTGGTCAACCACCGTTATCTCTCCCTGGCGTATGCCCTGCCGATAATCCTGCTGGTACACTTGGCCATCGCGCCTAACATTAACCCTGAGCCAGGAGGAAAGAGCATTAACTACCGAGGCACCTACGCCATGTAGTCCGCCTGACACCTGGTAGGTCTTGCCGCCAAATTTGGCTCCAGAGTGGAGGGTAGTCATTACCGTCTCTACGGCTGATATACCGGTAATCGGGTGAATATCTACCGGAATGCCACGTCCGTTATCCTCAACCCTGACGGTATCATCTTCTAGCAGGGTAACCACTATCCGGCTGCAGCACCCAGCCATGGCTTCGTCAACGCAATTATAAACAATTTCGTAGACCAGGTGGTGCAGCCCGCGCTGGTCAATGCTACCAATGTACATTCCCGGTCGGCGGCGGACGGCTTCCCGCCCACCTAGAACCTGGATATCCTCGGCGGTATACTCATTATTTGGTTGCTCCGGCGTGGAAGGCATGTCCTGTGCCATAATCAGTCTTTACTCCTTGATTTTTGGTATGCAAAAGAAAAAGAAGTGGGTTGTTGAGTGGGGACAGCGAAACTGAAGTGGCTTCTTAATAACAGACAAGGCTAGTTGGTTACCGACAATTTCTGGCCATGAAGAAACACTCATTAATAATATTATAGCAGGATTTAGCTATAAAGTGAAGCTGGGGGCTAGCTACCACAGTAGCTCTTCAAGCTGAGCGACGGGGATAGTCTTTTGCTCGGAAGTGGTCATATCCCGCACTATAACGGTACCAGTCTTTATTTCTTCCTCGCCAATAATTACCGCCTGACGGACACCAAGAGTATTGGCCTGCCTCAATTGAGCCTTCAGGCTCTTGCTACTAGTAGCCTCAATTACGGCAATGCCCACCCGTCTCAGTGAGGCGGCTAGCTTTAGTGCCTCATCCCTGGCCTCATCACCAATATGGGTGATAAAAACCTGTGGACGGGGTAGGGCTGGGATGGGGACATTCTGTTTCTTTAGATTGAGTATTATCCGCTCCAGCCCAGTGGCTAAACCAATGCCCGGCGTAGGCTTACCACCTAGTTCCTCAATCAGGTCATCATAGCGTCCCCCACCGCCAAGGGTACTCTGGGCTCCCTCCTCCTCAGTTTGAACCTCAAATACTGTCCTGGTGTAGTAGTCCAGCCCCCGGACCAGACGATGGTTTACTTCAAAAGGAAGTTCAAGCAGTCCTAGGTATCTCTTCAGCTGACTAAAGTGTTCGGCACACTCGGGACAGAGGTATTCGGTGCTCTTGGGAGCGGAGTCAGCTATTTGCTGGCACCGGGGCTGTTTGCAGTCAAGCAGGCGAAGCGGGTTTTTCCTTAGCCTGGTTTTGCAGTCCGGGCACAGGTCGCGGGCATAGCGAGCATAATAATCCTTTAGGATAGTTAAATATTGTGGTCGGCACTGCTTGCAGCCGATGCTATTTAGTTGGAGCGACAGGTTCTGGATGTTTAGCGACTTATAGAACTGCCAGGACATATCAATGACTTCAGCATCAAGGGCGGGGTCGGCATCACCAATAGCCTCATAATTAAACTGATGGTGTTCACGGTATCTGCCTGCCTGGGGCCTTTCGTATCTAAAGACGGAGGCGATAGAGTATAGCTTGACCGGTTGTGGTAAATTGTGCATACCGTGCTCCAGATAGGCTCGGCATGCAGATGCCGTGAGCTCTGGCCTCAGGGTTAGCTGATTCCCCCCCCTATCGGCAAAGGTGTACATCTCCTTGGTGACAATATCGGTTTCTTTACCTACGCTCCGGGCGAAAAGCTGGGTGACCTCAAATGTTGGGACATCGAGACGCTCATAGCCATAGAGCTGGCAGATATTAACCACCTTCTGCTCTACATAGCGCCAGTAGGCTTGCTCTTGGGGTACGATATCTGAAGTTCCTCTTGGTGCCCGATACACCGTTGGGCGACCAAATTTTTCTTCAGAAGGAATACTTTTAGGGTATATAGACTGGGGCTTAGGCTTCTTTTCAGGCAACTTGTTCTTCTCCTGAATCTCTTTTAAGCTAGAATACAGTATTAGGGCTAGATTTGTAAAGGGACATGTTCGGTCACTCTTTCTTCCCAACCGCCCACCCTAGAATCATTCTGGGGGCTGTGCCCCCAGTCCCCCTTTTCCCATTTAGGGATAAAGCACTAACGGTGTTTGTAATCGACCTTATCTCTTGAGGCTGTTTTAAGTAAGGGAAGAATGAAGGGGCTAAGCCCCTTCATAACCAATATCTCCCCCTCTCCTTTGAAGGAGAGGGGGATTAAGGGGGAGAGGTTGATGTTGTTAAATTTTTGCGTAGGCAACCCCTATTGCGTTATACTGAAAATGTAATCCTAAGGGGTTAAACAAGTAATGAGTTTTAGTGAGCTTATCCTAAAGGCTAAAGAGTATCTTCCTCCAGAGAAATTAGCTGTAGTTGAGGGTGCCTATAACTTTGCCCTGAAGGCACATGAGGGGCAGGTGCGTAAGTCAGGCGAGCCCTACGTGGAGCATCCATTACAGGTTGCTCTGACCTTGGTTGAGCTTCAACTAGATGCTGGCACCCTGGCTGCCGCCCTACTACACGATGTCCCTGAGAACTGTGAGATACCTATTTTAGAGATTGAAGGCGAGTTTGGCGCCGACATAGCTAAGCTAGTCGATGGCACCACTAAGCTGGGCAGGTTCTCTTGGCGAGCTCCGGGTAAGGGTGTAGCCGCTAGGCAGCAGCAGGCAGAGAACTTGAGGAAGATGCTGGTGGCCATGGCTGAAGACCTCCGCGTAGTGTTTATTAAACTGGCGGACCGACTGCACAATATGCGCACCTTAGATGCACTGTCGCCAGAAAGACGGCGTGGCATTGCTCAGGAAACCTTGGAGATATATGCTCCCTTAGCTCACCGGCTGGGGATATGGGAGCTAAAGTGGCAGTTGGAAGATTTGTCCTTCCGCTATCTGGAGCCAAGGAAATATCGCCAGATTGCGAGTCTGGTGACAGCCCGGCGGACTCAGCGGGAGAGCTTCGTCGCTCAGATAATTCAAATCTTGAGAACCGAGTTTGACCGACTTGGTCTAAAAGCCGACATATCAGGTAGACCTAAGCATATCTACAGTATATACCGTAAAATGGAGAAATATTCGGCTCAGGGCAAGCACTTTGATGATATACATGACCTTCTTGCCCTTCGGGTATTGGTGGATACGCTGCCGGATTGTTATAGCGCGGTCGGTGTTATCCATAGCCTGTGGCGCCCATTACCTGAGGGGTTTGACGACTTCATTGCTAATCCCAAGCCCAATGGGTATCAATCGTTGCATACTGCCGTAATGTACCTGGGCACAACTCCTCTGGAAGCTCAGATTCGTACCCATGAAATGCATCATATTGCTGAATATGGGTTGGCGGCTCACTGGCGCTATAAAGAAGGTGAAAAGCAGGATATGTACTTTGAGGAGAGAGTAGCCTGGCTACGCCAGTTGATTGAGTGGCACCGGGAGTTCACCGGAGCAGAAGAGTTCTTGGAATCGGTTAAAACTGATATATTTATTGACCAGGTTTTTGTCTATACCCCTAAGGGGGAGATTAAGGATTTGCCCAAAGGTTCTACCCCGCTTGATTTTGCCTACCGGGTTCACACTGAGCTGGGACATCGCTGTATCGGAGCTAAGGTCAACGGCAGGCTGGTGCCACTCAATTATCAACTCAGAAATGGTGATGTAGTTGAGATTATGTCGTCAAAGGGAGCTAAAGGACCGAGCCGGGATTGGCTCAATCCGCATCTAGGTTATATTAAGACGTCCCATGCTAGGGAGAAGATACGGCAGTGGTTTAAGAAGCAGGAGCGGGCAGAAAATATTGAGCGGGGCCGGGAGCTTCTGGAGAAGGAGCTACGGCGTCTAGGAGTGAAGCTCAGTAAGCGGGAGGAGCTGGCCAAGCTATTCAAGTATGATGACCTTGATGACTTTCTGGCGGCTATTGGGTATGGTGGCATTACTGTCCATCAGATTGCTTTGAAGCTAGCTGCTGAGCAAGAACAACCTAAAGTAGTGGCTGAAGTTGCACCACCTGAGACACCGGTATCAGCTATTCAGGTGTTGGGGGTTGGGGATTTGCTTACTCGTTTAGCCCAGTGTTGTCGCCCGGTACCCGGTGATAAGATTGTTGGCTATGTTACTCGCAGCCGGGGGGTGGCAATTCACCGTCAGGATTGTTACAATATCCTGCGCGAGGATGAAAAGGAGAGACTGATTGCGGTGGAGTGGGGGCAGACTGATTCCCTATATCCGGTTAGTATTCAGGTTGAAGCCTGGGACAGGATGGGGCTTATACACGATATCACCGCGGTTATCGCTGAGGAGAGGGTTAATATTGCTGCGGTGAGCTCTACTCATCATGATGACCAGACTGTTACGGAATATTTTACTTTAGAGACGAAGGGATTAGCTCAGCTAAGTCGGCTCTTGATAAAAGTTGAGGGAGTTAGAGGGGTAATAAGTGTTACTAGGGTTGGGGATGGGGTAACTATCAAAACCAACCCGTTAACCAAATCTGTTCTAAATAATAAACAATAGGGGGTAGGTATTGCCAACAAGTAAATCATCTCAAAAGCAGGTGCGTGTCGCTGAAAGACGGCGGTTACGTAATAAGTCTATTCGTAGCCTGTGTAAGACTAACATAACTAAGGCGGAAAAACTTATTTTTCTAGGTGAGCTTGAGTCAGCTCAGTCAGTAGTAGCTGCTGCCATCAGTTCTTTAGATAAGGCGGCGGAGAAGGGAGTTATCCACTCTAACAATGCCGCCAGACGTAAATCACGATTAATGAAAAAGCTAAATCAGGCTCTGGCCCTGTCTTCGGCTGAACCTGAGACGGAAGAAGCTGGCTGAGCTACCAAGAAAGGGGTATTGACAGAAAGGCGTATTTGGGCTAGAGTTTATAGTAGAACAAATGTTCAAACTAATAGCGATGTTGAGAAATAATGGCACTCTCATCTAAGCAGCAACAGATTATTGATTTTATTCGCCGTTTCTTGGCCGACAGGCAGTATCCCCCCACTATTAGGGATATAGTAACCGGATGTGGGCTTAGCTCAACTTCTGTGGCGAATTACAACCTGAAAATCTTGGAGAGGGAGGGGTATATTCGCCGCCATCCTGAGGTGTCGCGCGGTATTGTGTTACCCCCTCGGTCTCCAGCTACAGGGCGCCGAGTTCTAGTACCGGTTATTGGACAAATAGCGGCTGGTGAACCGATACCGGTACCCACGCCTGATACTTGGGATGTTACCGCCTCGGCGGAAACTCTGGAAGTTACCGCGGATTTGACCCGAGGCAAGGAGGGGGTTTATGCTCTTAGGGTGCGGGGCTTATCAATGGTAGATGCTTTGATTAATGATGGTGACATTGTTCTGATGCAGTATGTAAAGGTAGTGGAGAATGGGGAGATGGCAGCCATATGGCTTAAGATGGAAAGAGAGGCGACGTTAAAAAAATTCTATGCTGAGCCGGGTCGTATTCGCCTTCAGCCGGCGAATAGCCAGATGCAGCCAATATATGTTGAACCAGACAATGTTGAGATTCAAGGTAGGGTCATTGCTGTTATCCGGCAGTTAGTTTAGCCCTTTTTGACTTTTGTGGCTAATAGTTATAAATTAAGAAACAGCTTAAGCTGGCACTATCCTGGGAATTAGTAGCAGAAGAGAAAGCAATGATTTTATCTCAATTCCAGAGTGTAGGGCGTGACCTCTTTACTCAGGGGCTGGTTTCTTCCAGTAGCGGGAACCTGAGTATCAGGCTGGGAGAACGTATGATTATTACTCGGCGCGGTAGCCGATTGGGTTGTCTTGAAGAAAATGACTTGATAGAGACTGGAACAAGTAAGAATGACCGTAATACGCCGCTGGCCTCGACCGAATTAGCTGTCCACCGCGCTATTTACCAAGCGACCCCTGCCTTAGCCATTGTTCATGCCCACCCGCCTCATGCCGTTGCCTTGTCACTAACTGAGACCGAGATTGTGCCCAATGATACTGAAGGGCTTTCCATAGCAAACCGGGTTCCAGTAT
>CAZQZA010000064.1:0-6491 GCA_964597725.1 uncultured Dehalococcoidales bacterium
AGGCATACTTGCCTTGAGCTTGAAGCATGGTATTCTTCTCAGTTATTAATGGTCGACGCAATACCTCGTACAGGTGCACTGCTTCCTCCTTGAGACAACCTCTTTCCCCATAGCCGTTCTACCATGCGTATGGCAGCTACCGTCATCAATAACCTCTTATGGGAGAGGATATCAACTACATTGAGCAGATTAGCTGGTAAGGTTTTAATTCCTGCCAGGTTACGAGCTGACTTAACTACGCTCTCTTCTGGTTCAACAGTAACAATAAGCGCTGAAGAGTCTACTCCCAAGGCTGCTAAAATCCGTGCCATCTCCTTGGTTTTGGGTTCCTCAAGCTTTAATTGCTCCAAAATCATTAGCTCTCCATCTCCAATCTTAGCTGATAGTACACATCGTAAAGCTAGTTGGCGCATCTTTTTCGGCATTGCCTGCCGGTAACTCCTTGGCCGAGGGCCAAAGGTAATACCACCCCCCCGGCGCAGTGGTGACCTCCGGCTACCAGCCCGAGCCAGTCCAGTGCCTTTCTGGCGAAACATCTTCCCACTGCTACCGGAAACCTCGCTTCTGGTTTTGGTACTAGCTGTTCCCTGGCGAGCGTTGGCATGCTGCCTTACCATTGCCTGGTGAACCACTGCCTGATTAAACGGTACAGCAAAAACCTCATCACTTACCTCAATATGTTCAACCACTTCACCAGTCAGATTGTAAACCGGAACTTGCACTTCTTTACTTCCCTCTAGTTGATTTCTTTATTATTAGTAGCCCATTCCTAGCTCCAGGTACCGCTCCCTTAACCAATAATAGATTACGGGTGGGGTCGGCTTCAAGTATCTCTAGGTGGCGTATTGTCACTCGGCTATTACCCATATGTCCAGGCATACGCATCCCCTTAAATACCCTACCTGGTGAGGTACCACCGCCTATGGAGCCTGGGGCACGGTGGCGGTCTGATTGCCCGTGTGTTTTGGGTCCACCGGCGAAATGGTGGCGTTTTATTACACCGGCAAAGCCCTTACCCTTTGATATCCCGGTAATGTCAACCAGGTCACCGGGCTTAAACAGACTCACATCAACCCTATCCTCCACCTTAATCGCTTCAATGTCCTCTTCCCTGAATTCTCGAAGATATTTAAATCCTTTGCCTTTCCCTTTCTGAGGGTGCTTGAGTCGCTTAGTTTCGCCAAAGCCACACTGCACCGCATTATAACCCTCCTTGTCTACAGTTTTCACCTGTGTTATCGTGCACGGGCCAGCCTCAATGGCAGTTACTGCCTCAGCTTTACCATTGTCGCTAAATATCTGGGTCATACCCAGCTTTTTGCCAATAATCCCTTGAATCATATTTTGGCACCCCATGCTTAGCGTTAAAACGCTGATTTATATTATAACTTAATATCTATATCGACCCCGGCTGGTAGATTCAGTCTGGTTAAGGCATTTATGGTTTTAGAAGTCATCTCCATAATATAAATAAGGCGCTTATGGGTTCGAATTTCAAACTGCTCCTGCGAGTCCTTATCAATAAACGGGGAGCGGATAACACTGAACTTTTGAATGTGAGTTGGCAGCGGCATTGGACCAGAAATAACAGCGCCGGTTCGCTCCACTGCCTCGACTATCTGCTGAGCAGACTGGTCAAGTATTTTATGGTCAAAGCCCTTTAACTTGATACGAATCTTCGGTTTAGGCATATGAAAAACCTCGCTAAGATACTTCAAACTTAGATTGCCCTAGCTTCTTACCCATACCTTACCAGTAATCTGAGCCGTTAGTTCTGCTGGTAGCTCCTGATAGCGACAAAATTCCATAGAATGGGTGGCTCTACCCTGGGTTAGTGACCTGAGACTGGTAGCATAGCCAAAGGTTTCAGCTAAGGGGATAAGACAGCGAATTATACACATTTCAGCATATTGCGTCTCAATAGTCTCGATATGTCCTCTCCTGGAGGTGAGGTCACCGGTTATATCACCCAGGAACTGTCCTGGAGAAATCACTTCCAGCTTCATAATCGGCTCCAGCAGGATAGGTTTGGCTTTAGCCACACCATCCTTTAGCGCCATTGAGCCGGCTATCTTAAAGGCTAACTCTGAAGAATCAACCTCATGGTAGCTACCATTATATAAGGTTACTTTGATATCGACCAGCGGATAGCCAGCAAATACCCCGGTCTCCGTTGCCTCTTTAATACCAGCCTCGGCAGCTAGAATAAACGGCTTGGGTATAATCCCACCCTTAGTCCGGTCAATAAATTGAAAGCCACCGCCGCGCTCCAGGGGTTCAATCTCAATACAAACATGCCCGTACTGACCACGACCTCCAGATTGCCGTACGAATCTTCCTTCAGCTTTAGCTGGAATAGTGATAGTTTCCCGGTAGGCAACCCGCGGTTTACCCACGTTTGCCCCTACCTTAAATTCACTAAATAATCTACTTAATATGACTTCCAGGTGGAGTTCTCCCATACCGGAGATAACAGTCTGTCCGGTCTCTTGATTATAAGTTATTTTGAAAGTGGGGTCCTCATCGGCTAATCTTTGCAAGGCTTCTACCATCTTATCCTGGTCAGCCCTGGTTTTAGGCTCAATAGCAACCGAGAGTACTGGTTGGGGGAAACGGATTGATTCCAGAAGCACCTGGCTGGCGGCATCACATAAGGTATCGCCAGTAAAGGTATTCTTAAGACCCAGTGTAGCGACGATAGCCCCTGTGTCTGCCACGTCTATCTCTTCACGCCGATTGGCGTGCATCAGTAACAATCGCCCAATGCGCTCTCTTTGACCCCTGGTCGAATTAAATACCTGTGCTCCGGTTCTCATTCTACCCGAATATACTCTAAGATAGACCAGTCTGCCGACAAAGGGGTCGGAAACCACCTTAAAGGCTAGTGCGGAGAAGGGTGCCTCATCTTTGGCGGGACGGGGGACTTCGACTCCCCTCTTGGTATCAACTGCCCTCACCGGCGGCATGTCTAATGGGGATGGGAGGTAGTCTACGATAGCACCAAGTAATAGTTGAATACCTTTGTTCTTTAGGGCACTGCCGCAGAGAACTGGTACCCCTTTAGTAGCCAAGGTTATTCTTCTCACCGCTAGTCTCAGCTCAGCAGCAGTAAGGCGATGACCCTCGAGATAAGCTGCCATAATCTGGTCATCTTGTTCAGCCAATCTCTCAATTAGTGCCTGGCGAAATTCAGTACATATTGCCAGCTCTGACTCAGGAATAGCTACCTCTATAGGTTCTGAGTCGGGGTTCCCATCAAAACTCCAGGCTTTGTTCTCTATCAAGTCAATAATACCTGCAAACGAAGCTTCACTACCCAAAGGTAGTTGTATTGGTAGGGGTATGGCGTGCAGTCGCTCTTCAATCATAGCTAAAGTTCGTTTAAGATTAGCACCAACCCGGTCCATTTTATTGACGAAGCAAATTCTGGGCACATGATATCTATCAGCCTGTCGCCACACTGTTTCCGATTGAGCCTCGACACCGGCCACCCCGTCAAAAACCACCACTCCGCCATCCAGCACCCTGAGGCTACGCTCCACCTCGGCAGTAAAGTCCACATGGCCGGGAGTATCGATAATATTGATGCGGTGTTCCCGCCAATCGCAGGTTATGGCTGCTGCTGTGATAGTAATGCCACGCTGCCTTTCCTGCTCCATCCAATCCATCACGGCTGTTCCTTCATCCACATCACCAATCTTATAAGTGTGGCCGGTATAATATAGTATTCTCTCAGTGACGGTGGTCTTACCAGCATCAATATGAGCGATAATACCTATATTGCGAATGCGTTCTAACGGGAAACTCCTCAGCACAGTCCTACCCTCTCCTTGGAATGTCGCCAACACTGGGCTTTTTTCTACAACATTAGACCTAATAATTGATAACTCCTTACCATTTATAGTGGGCAAAAGCTCGATTAGCCTCAGCCATTCTATGAGTATCCTCACGCTTTTTGACAGTTACCCCTTGTCCTTTTGAGGCATCACTAAGTTCGGCTGCCAGTTTTTCGGCCATAGATTTACCTGTCCTTGTCCTAGCTGAACTTACCAGCCAGCGTATGGCTAGAAAAAGACCACGGTCAGGCCGGACTTCCACCGGCACCTGATAGGTGGCACCTCCCACCCGGCGCGGCTTAACCTGGAGAAGAGGAGTCACGTTCCTTATCGCCTGTTCTGAAATGCTCACCGGGTCTTTTCGCTCCTGCTGCTCCATAATCTGTAGAGCATCATATACAATCCTCTCCGCGGTGCTTTTTTTACCGTTCTTCATGACTTTATTAATTAACCTGGCTACTATCACATTGTGATACTTAGCATCAGGTGGTGTCTCTCTTTTAAGAACTTGACCTCGTCTCGGCACTCTCAGCTCCTTTGTTTAGGTAACTTCAGTACTCACCGTTCGTTTAGCCCCATATTTGCTTCGACCCTGCTGGCGGTTAGCTACACCGCTGGCATCTAGTGCTCCTCGGATGACGTGATACCGAACACCAGGTAAATCTCTTACCCGTCCACCTCGGATAAGAACCATTGAATGCTCTTGCAACTCGTGTCCCTCGCCAGGAATATAAGCTGTTACCTCCATACCGTTGGACAACCGTACCTTGGCGATTTTACGTAATGCCGAGTTAGGCTTCTTAGGAGTAGTGGTCCTAACCTGAACACAGACCCCTCGTTTCTGTGGGGAGCCTTTCCCCCATATCGTCTTATTATTTAAAGCATTATAGCTAAGACGCAATGCTGGCGCTTTGGTCTTCTTGGTGACCTTCTTACGCCCTTTACGGATAAGCTGATTAATAGTCGGCAATTGTCTCCTTCCTAAGCCACACAATCTAAATGGATGAGCTCAGGCTCATCCATTCAAAGCCGTAACCAACATAACGACGCTAAGTTTTAAGTTTACCACAGCTAAAGGTTAGTGTCAACAATTTCTGTTGAAAGAATCGGATAGTGCCTACAATCCCACCATTTCGATTAGGGCTAGAAGGGGGCTGGCTTCAAACCAGTCCCTGCTTTTTGAAGTAAAAGACAAATCCTCTGATAGTCATCCCCACGTCCATATCCTGCAAATTTATGCCAAGACGGCTGGAAATTAGCTCTTGAATCTTATGATTAATGGCCTCAGTCGTCTCTCCTGCTCTTAAGGCTTTCAGTATTACATCACCAAAAAATTTGGTGTTTTCAGTAACCCTGGAAATGAGTTCTTCCGGCTTTCTACCTACCCCATCATGGGAATAGAAAAGAATCCGGGGGTGGAGTTCCCTTAGTCTTTCTATAGTCTTCAGGTAGACCTCTATGTTAAAGCTCGGTGGTGCTGCCGCAGGTAGTGGCGATGATTCAGCCCCCGCATGAGGCAACCCCAGGGCTTCCCCGCAGAAAAGACCTCTTGTCTTCTGGTCGAAGATAGCTATGTGATGAGTAGCATGGCCGGGAGCATGGATGATTTGGAGTTCTCTACCATCAATGGAGATTATCTCTCCATCACTAGGAACCTCTACTTGAGATTTAGGGACGGGAAGGATAGGGCCATAGTATTCCTCAAAATCATCACCGAAGGCCATTTTGGTGCTCTCAATCAAGCGAGAGGGGTCAATAGCGTGCTTTACTCCCGCGGGATGAAGCATTACTTTGGCATGAGGGAAAAGCCGGGCTAGGCTTCCTGTGGCTCCGGCGTGGTCTATGTGAATATGGGTGGGGATGATATAGGTCAGCTCTTTCATTCCCAGTTGCTTCATTGCTTCCTGAATTGAAGGAATTGTGGCGGTGGGGCCAGGCTCTATCACTACCCCCTTCGTCTCGTGGATGAAATACACGGCAAAGATAGTATTAACCTTGGGTATCAGTACCGGTATTCGGTATGTCTTTTCGGCTACTTCCTCTATATTTATCATTGTCTTCTCTAGTTTTGGCTCGTAGGCCAGTTTCCGCCATAGTCTATAATATATTAAGAGACAGAATTAGGCAAGGTAGGGCTCTAAGTTAACATAAAAGCTGTTCCTTAGCACTTGTTCGATACCAGTGTTTGAATTGTGATATTATTTAACTACCAGTATTTAAGCCGTGGCGGCTATTGTAATTGAGGCTCTATTCTGAGCAGGGACCTGGGAATAATGGGAAATAGTTTATCACCAGCTTCTATTGCTGATAATTTAGAGACTAGTTTTATTGGGCAGAGAGTTATTTACTATCCCAGCCTGACTTCAACCATGGTAGTAGCTAAGCGGGAAGTCCAACGGGGAGCAGCCGAAGGAACGGTTATCATTGCTGATGAGCAAACCGCAGGGAAGGGTCGGAAAAAGCGCATCTGGCTATCACCCAGGGGTAATATCGCTTTGTCCATTATTCTTTATCCCAGCGCAGCTTACTTACCTTCCCTAGTTATGCTGGCTTCTCTGGCTGTGGTCTATAGTATTGAGAGTGTTACTGGCTTGAAGCCGCAGCTTAAGTGGCCCAACGATGTTCTTATCAAAGGTAGGAAGGTGTGTGGCATTC
>CAZQZA010000065.1:0-6405 GCA_964597725.1 uncultured Dehalococcoidales bacterium
GGACAAAACTTGACCCGTACTTCTGTCCCTATCTAAACTGACCAAAACAAAAGGAGGGAATTCATGGGAACAGCTGTAGAGTACCAGAAAGTAATGTCTGAAATCGTCTTTATTAACTTGCCTGGACCAGCCGAACCCACACCGGGAATGACTGGTGGGGAACTACTGCATGGATTTCTGGCTGATCTGTATCGGTCGCAGGACACACATGTGAAAGGTTTCCTCAACTCCGTGTGTGGAAAGTGGAACATCCACTATAGAACTAACGGAAAATAACTGGCGTCTCTGGACTTTAGGCAAGGAGCAACAAATGAAGAGGACCAAAATTGCTGCCATTGATATTGGGTCAACCAAGGTATGCACCATTATGGCCGATATGAACGGCGCTGGAGAGCTCCGAATTCTGGGAGTTGGCACTGCTACGTCTCATGGACTAGAAAAAGGCGTGGTGGTCAAT
This sequence comes from uncultured Dehalococcoidales bacterium, assembly GCA_964597725.1. GTDB lineage: Bacteria > Chloroflexota > Dehalococcoidia > Dehalococcoidales > JAUVZE01 > CAZNEL01. Next base: position 458 of record CAZQZA010000065.1, read on the forward strand.
GCTAGAGACGCTGCCATATCAATCTCACAATCGGTGAGGAAAGCGGAGAAGATGACGGGTTATAGGGTTAAATCAGCCTATGTTGGCATATCAGGCGAAGGTATGAGTTCGCTGAATAACCGGGGGACTATCTCCATCCCTCACAACGACGAGTTAGTGCATACCGCAGACAGGAAGCGGGCTCTTGAGGTTGCACAAAGCGTCGAAGTCCCAGGCGACCAAAGGTTGCTTCACGTAATACCCCGCTCTTACACACTTGACGGACAGGGGAATATTAAAAACCCGGTTGGTATGCAGGGTTTTCGACTAAATGTTGAGACACACATCGTTACTGCACCCGCGACCTCAGTTCAGAACCTAACCAAATGTGTCACCAGCCTTGGCATCGGTATTGATGGACTAGCCCTTAAATCTCTAGCCAGCGCTGAGGCTGTACTTACCGAAGATGAAAGGCAGAACGGTGTTGTGCTCGCTGACATCGGCGGCGGTACCACCGATGTTGCCGTTTTCAAGGGCGGTAGTATCTACCACACATCAATTCTGCCTATAGGCGGACACAATGTTACCAATGATGTCGCCCTGGGTCTGGGTCTTCCCTTCAGCCTGGCTGAAGAAATGAAGACAAAGTATGGTAATGTCATGTCGTCGGAAAAAGGTAGCGATGCTGTCACCGTGACCGAAAATGGACATAGTGTCTCCTCCCACGACCTATGCCAGATTATTGATGCCCGCGTTGAGGAACTCCTCCGACTTATTCTAGCTCAGATGCCCCAAACTAACTATGCAGAGGCATTCCCGTCAGGGCTGGTGCTCACCGGTGGTAGCTGCAATCTTCCCGGCATTGCTGAACTGGGGCGTGAGGCAACTCGGCTTCCTGTAAGGATAGGTATCCCGGTCAATGTAGACGGTGATAATGACAACCTGCATGACCCAGCTTATGCGACCAGTGTCGGTTTGCTGTACTGGAAAATGAAGAACACAGACTCACAAGACTGGCAAATCAACAGATGGGGTTTGCACGTTTTATTACCCAGGTTTTTAGGTTATTTCGGAGCAAATATATCACCTCAATAACTAACTAAAGGAGAATAAAAATGGCAAAAGCAAGTTACGTGCCCAACCCAGCTAATATCAAGGTCATTGGCCTGGGTGGGGCAGGTTGCAACGCAATTACCAGAATGGTTCGAGAGCAAATACAGGGTGTAGAATTCATTGCCATGAATACTGATGCCCAACACCTAGCGATTACCGAAGCACCGGTGCGAGTTCAACTCGGCGAGAGAATTACTCGATGCCTGGGCGCTGGCGGTGACCACCGGATAGGACAGAAGTCAGCTGAAGAAAGCCGTGATGAAATCAAGCAGCTTGTTGATGGAGCAGATATGGTGTTTATCACCGCTGGTATGGGGGGTGGTACTGGCACCGGGGCGTTGCCCGTGGTGGCTGAACTTGCCATGCAGAGTGGAGCACTCGCCATCGGCGTCGTCACCAAGCCATTCTCGTTCGAAGGTGCTCACCGCGGTGAAGTTGCCGAAGAGGGAATCGCCAACGCGGTTGACAAATTGGATACCTTAATCGTCATTCCCAATGACCGCTTGTTCAACCTCTGTGATAAAAAGACTGGTGTCGATGGTGCGTTCAAGATGGCTGATGAAGTCCTTTGCCACGGTGTTCAGGCAATTGCTGAAGTAATTACTGTCCCGGGGCTCATTAACCTTGACTTCGCTGACGTGAGTGCGGTGATGAAGAATGCCGGCCCATCTTGGATGTCCATTGGCCGGGGCGCTGGACAAAACCGGGCGGTTGATGCTGCCAGGGAAGCGCTGGATAGTCCGTTGCTGGATGTCTCGGTCACAGGAGCCAGCGGCGTACTGTTCAATATTGCTGGCGACAGTACCCTTAGCCTATTGGAAGTCAATCGTGCTGCCGATGTCATCCACCAAGCGGTTGACCCAGAGGCGAATATTATCTTCGGTGTTACCCTTGACCCCACTCTGGTTAACGAAGTACGGCTGACGTTAATCGCTACCGGTTTCGCCTCTAGAGAAACATTGGTTGGTGCTGGCCGGGAAAAGGAAATGACCCAACTACTGCAAAGCCTAAAGACCGACGAGGAGCTTTCTATTCCCGCTTTCATGCGACAGCGTCGTGTATTGTCCAGCCAGCGCTCAGGAACAACCAACCCGGCGCATAACCAAGGCTATTAGCTTTTACACAGAGAGACTGCGATACAGTCCTTAAACTAAGCTTTATGCAAGGTAGTTGATTGGAAGACCTATTCAGGCTTCCCATATTTTACTTTCTTGAAGCTGCTCGCTCTTATCTTCTTACACGATATGTTATACTAAAGCCTTGATAGGCAAACAGAAAGTAAATGATTTAGTTGTATTGTAGCTACCCCATAGGAGTTGACTTATTATAAATGGACACTGAAATTAATCTTCCCTACGGGGATTCTTTTCTAAAGGCCAGGATTCCAACGAAGAACATAACCTCTATTCTGAGGACAAAAGATATAAAGGGTCTTGATAATGAGAGGGAAGCCATAACTAATAGTCTGAGACTTCCAATAAGGTGCCCGGCCCTTCGCACTTGTGTTAACAAAAACGATAAAGTTGTGGTCATAGTTACGGATAATACCAGGCCGTGTCCAGATGATAGGTTGCTTCCTCCGATACTGGCCGAGTTAGAAGAAAAATTACCCCGAGAGAATATAACGATAATAGTTGCCCTTGGCTTGCACCCGCCTTTAGATAAGCAAGAGTTAGTCAAAAAACTGGGTAGAGATATAGTTGAAAGCTACAATGTCTTGAATCATGACGTTAACCAAACGGTCAACATTGGCACGACACCTAGAGGTACTCCTGTTGATATAAACACTAAGGTTGTAGAAGCGGATTTTCGCATAAGCACCGGGTTTATTGAGCCTCACTTTTTCGCTGGTTTTTCTGGTGGCAGGAAAAGTATAGCTCCTGGCGTATTTAGTGCCAGGTCAGCTTACAAGAACCATAGCTATAAGATGATAGAACACCCGCGTGCTCGAGCTGGGATTCTCAAGGGGAATCCAATACATGAGGATTTGGTGGAGCAGGCAAAGATGGCTAAGCTCAATTTCATAGTTAACGTTCTCCTAAACAAGAAGAGAGAAATTACACACGTAGTAGCTGGAGACCCCATAAAGGCTCATGAGAGGGGATGTGAGATAGAGAGGGATATTGCCGGTGTTAAAGTGGCTCATAAGGTAGACATTACGATTACCACAAATAGCGGAGCCCCACTAGACCTAGATTTTTATCAAACCTGTAAGGGGATAGATACTGCCTCACAGATAACCCGTGATGGAGGAATCATAATAATAGCTTCTTCTTGCTGCGCCGGTGTGGGTCCTGAAGAATTCAGGGCATTGCATGCAGCGGTTAGCTCTCCCAAGGAGGTTCTACAAAAGATAAGGCGTGCAGAGCCGATAGGTGTCCAATGGGAAAATCAAATTCTAGCCCGCACCCAAATGAAGAATGATATTTATCTGGTGTCAAGTCTGGAAGATAGCGTGGTCAAAGATATGATGATAACGCCAATCCACACCATAGAGGAAGGTTTAGAGAAAGCATTTATGGCCCTAGGAAGTGATGCTGAGGTCGCTATAATTCCAGAAGGGCCATTAGTTCTTCCCTTGCTGGAGAATTAAGGTAAGCACCTAAACTTGTTGAGTATGGCCGTTCCATAGCCTGTCGACTGCGGGCTAGAATGGAGAGAATCTCAAACGGCTGTGACGCTGCGGGGTTCGAAGAACTTATCTAGATTATGAGGCAGAATTTCTCCTTTCGAGCGAACCTCTCGATGATAGAGTTATAGGTAAACAGTTTGAACACGACCGTTCATCTACTTCCTTCCGCTCATTGGTAGGAGATTACTCTGTGCATAACCCTTGAAGGTAGATGATATGGCTTCTTTTCAGTTACTTCTTTCGCCAGGCCCAAGGGAAAACACCTGCCTATACTTTCAAAATCTTTTTTATTATATCGACAAACTTCTCTTTGTATGGTCGTAATCTATCCCCCCTATCCCCTCTATCCCCCCTTATTCTCCTATCTTCAACTACCCCTCTTCGAGGCACAGCCTCAGGAGGAAGGCCGACATGCTGCACCCACTGCTTATAGAGCTTCTCTTCCCTTCGCCTCTTCAAGAATCTCATCTACGAATCTCCCAGCCTTACTGTCACCTGCTCTATAGTAGTGTGGGTACATCCTTTGATGCCTCTTCAGTTACACTAAGTCTGCGGGCTGCTGTTTCCTGCTTTCTTTTTATCGCTTCAACCACGCCAGCCGACCGAGTATAATAGTCCCTCACCTTCTCCATATCTCTGAACTGCGATAGGATGACGGTTACATCAATCACACCCCTCTCCCTAGGATAATCACCATCTCTGATTGTGGCCTCAGGAGCCATACTGCGTAGGTGGTCTCCAAGCTCCTTAATCAAGTCCATATTCATTTCCTTGGCTGGAGCAGTAAGGAGGTATAGTGCTCTTGCTGAATCACTGGGATTACACTGGACTGATAGCTCACTAGTAGCTTCATCCATTGCCTGGATTCCCTTATGGGTCTCAACGCTCTTCTTTCTGAAATTACGAGTCCGTTCGAAGGGCAATCTAATCAGTGGTAATGGTGATTTACCGTAGCCGATTGCCGTCCAGCCTGATAAGGTCTGCATTATATCGCCAGCATCAAGCATCTTAGCTCCAATATGTTTTGCCTTTTTCTCTTCGCCAGCACAAAGCAGATTGTAGAATGGCTCAACAATCATTTCATTAATTTTGGCTATGTTGTTTCTTAAGGAGAAATCCTTTCTGACATACCTCTGGTTATCAATCAGAAATACTGCGTCTGCTACTGAGTAAACAGATTTAAGGCATACGGCGGTGTTATAGATAGTTCTTTCCTCTGTCTCCTCCTCGTGCTCAAAGGGGAGGACAACCAGAGCGTAGACTGGTTTATCCCCATAGCGCTCTTTTATGAGTTGTGTCATTATTGGCATGGCTCCGGAGCCGGTGCCCCCGGCAGCACCAGCAACCAGTAAGAAGGCATCGGTCTCAAAGAATCGCTTGGTTGCTCTTATAGCATCAATAATTTTATCCCCATCTTCTCTAGCTATTTCAGCACCAAGCTCACTCAGCTTGGCTACACCGTGCCCTCTGGTCTTTTCACCGCCGATAAGGATTCGATGCTGATAATCAGGCTTTATAGTGTATAGCCCGCTTAAATCAGCAGCATCAGTATTTACCGCGAAGACGCCGGGAGTTATCTCAATTCCCCGCTGACTACGTGCCCTTCTATTTAGTCGAGCAAATTCATCGGCAATCCTGTTCCCGCATTGTCCAAAACCAACGACCACTAACTTCATTTTTTCACCTCCTAATGGTTATTAAAGTTTGAAAAATCGCTACTAACCACGGTAAACTACCGATTCCGATACCTTCTCCTCCCCTCTACCTTCCCAAGGCTAATGCTGGGTATGTTACTTTAAGATTAGTTCATAACTTAGGACTATACTATAGCCCTAATAATGTTGAAATGTCAATATATGACCCAGGTTTTTGGTTTACTAAATCTGTCAATGAACATTTTCTAATTCAACTGAAAGGGAAACCCACCGGCACCGCATATATGAAAACTATTTGACACCCTAGACTGAGCTAAGTATAATCTACCTTGAAAAGCGCAAAGGGCTCCCGCCGTTTACTAATGTTGGCTGATATATGCCAGAGAGCACAGATTCAAGTCTGGTATCAGCCGTCAGGCCGAAGTGGCGGAATGGCAGACGCGCTACGTTCAGGGCGTAGTGTCCGTAAGGGCGTGGGAGTTCAAATCTCCCCTTCGGCACCATCAGTAACTTAGCGCTTGTAGCTCAGTAGGATAGAGCGCAGCCCTGCGGAGGCTGAGGTCGTGGGT
>CAZQZA010000066.1:0-6346 GCA_964597725.1 uncultured Dehalococcoidales bacterium
CTACCGAAGCTAGAAAGAGAGCTCCGGCCCAGGTAATACGTTTTATGACCCCATCTAAGTAATTCTTGGTTTGTTTTCCGGGGCGGATTCCGGGGATAAAGCCTCCCTGGCGCTGCAAGACATTAGGTAAATCCTGCTGCCCAAAAATCACCATGGTATAAAAGAAGGCGAAAGCAAGCGTCAGCAGAAAAAAGAGACCCCAATAGAAAAGACCAAGGGGTATGGCGGCGTTAGGGTCAAACAGACGCATAATAGCGTTAGCTATATTAGGCTCGGCTGGGTTAACAAAATAACTGGCTATCATGCTCGGGAAGATTACCAGAGACATAGCAAAGATAAGGGGTATCATCCCGGCGGTGTTTACCCTGAGTGGAATATGGGTTGAGCCTGAATGTTTATACATCCTACCACCCCGAAACACACTACGAGAGTATTGTACCGGAATACGACGGTGCGCCTCAGTAAAGATGACTATTACCACCGTAGTGGCTAAGACAATAAAGGCATAAAACACCAGGCCCCAGGGGAAGCCGGTTGTTGCGGTCAAAAACCCCTGACCAATCATTTGCGGTAAGCCAGCCACAATACCACCAAAGATTATTATTGATATGCCATTACCGATGCCATATTCAGTAATACGTTCACCTAGCCAGATAAGGAACATGGTGCCGGCTACCATTGATAGCACAATAGCTACGGTTGGTAACACAGCAGCACTACTTACAATCCCCTGATTCTGGAGAAAGACTAATTGCCCGTAAGCGGCAAGACCGGCCATAGGCACCGTCAACCAGTGAGTAATCAGGTTAATCTTGTGCCGGCCGGATTCACCTTCCTGGGAAATGGCTTGCAATTTGGGGATAACCGGCACCAGTAGCTGCATAATAATTGACGCCGTTATGTAGGGATAGACTCCCATCGCGGCCACACTGAAGCGCCTCATGGCACCACCGCTGAACATGTCAAGCATACCCAACAAGGCGTTACTCTGGAAAAACTGGTCTAGCGCACTGAGGTCTACCCCGGGAACAGGCACATGGGCTACAAAACGGAAAACTATCAGAATACCCAGGGTGATAAGAATGCGGCGCCTCAGGTCAGGGAGGCTGAAGGCGTCAATCATTGCCTGAAGCAGTCTTGGTCTAGTTTGCCTCGGCCGCATGCCCCACCTCCTCAACCCGGCCCCCGGCTGCCTCGATTTTAGCCTTAGCTACCGCCGAGAATTTATTTGCCTTTACCACCAGGGGACGATCGATATCACCGTCAGCCAAAATCTTAATCGGGTGACGTAGAGATTTTACTACTCCCATGGTAACCAGCTTTTCTGGTGTTACCTCGCTTCCAGATTCAAAGATATTAAGTTTATCTAGATTGACAACACTGTATTCAGTGCGAAAGATGTTGACAAAGCCACGCTTCTGCGGCAGGCGTTTAATTAACGGTAGTTGCCCACCTTCAAAGCCTGGGCGCATCTTATAACCAGCACGGGACTTTTGCCCTTTACAACCTCGTCCTGAGTATGTGCCATGTCCACTACCATCTCCCCGCCCCACTCGTTTGCGGCGTTTCTTAGAGCCAGGGGCTGGGAAAAGCTCATTCTCCCTCACAAACCTGCCTCCTCTACCTTGACTAGATGTCTCACTTGATTAATCATACCCCGTACTGAGGCGCAGTCTTGGTGAACAACGCTCTGGTTTAGCCGATGAAAACCAAGAGCCTTCAGAGTTTTCTTCTGAACCTCGGTATAACCAATACCACTTTTGACCCAGGTAATGCGTAGCTTAGTCACTACTTTCTACTTCCTCAACTTTAGCTGGCTTGCGCCTAGCTAGTACCTCTTTCGGGTCTTTTAGCTGGCTGAGGGCAAGTATCGTTGCCTTAGCCACATTAATATAATTAGAGCTGCCTAATGATTTGGTAAGGATATCCTTAATGCCGGCTGCCTCGAGCACTGCACGGACGCTACCTCCAGCAATAATACCAGTGCCGCGTGATGCTGGTTTTAACAAGACCTTAGCTGCTCCAAATTTAACTTTAATTTCATAGGGGATGGTAGTATCGGCTAATGGTACTGCAATCAGATTTCTTCTGGCAACAGCTCCTGCCTTGTTAATCGCCTCTGGCACTTCAGTAGCTTTACCCAAACCTAAACCTACATGACCATTACCATCTCCAGTTACCACCAGGGCGCTGAAACTAAGGCGTTTACCGCCGGATACTACCTTGGCTACCCGGTTAATTTTAATCAGGTTGTCATTAAGCGTCAACTCAGTTGGGTCAATCTTGCTTGTTGGCTGGTGCACTTGTGTAAACTCCTTAAAATTTTAGCCCCGCTTGTCGAGCTGCTTCAGCCAGGGCTTTAACCCGGCCATGATATTTATATCCACCACGGTCAAAGACTACTTGACTTATCCCTTTACTTAGTGCTCGCTTAGCTACTAGGGAACCAACCAGCTCTGCCTTACCCGTCTTGGCTTTACCCACTGTCTCACTCTTTATCTCGGGGTCTAGGGTTGAGGCAGAAGCCAGCGTATGCCCTTTTGAGTCGTTTATAACCTGAGCATAAATATGGTTCAAGCTGCGGAAGACACACAAACGACTTCTAGAGTTGGTACCCTCTACCTTGGCTCGGACTCGTTTATGTCTTCGCTGACGAGCTACCCTCGGTTCATCCTTACCCATATACTACCTCTTATTATCTCCCTATCGCTTTCCCAGCTTTACCGGCTTTCAGGCGTACCGTCTCCCTGGCATACCTGATGCCCTTACCTTTATAGGCGTCAGGGGGGCGGATAGCCCGTATTTTAGCCGCCATCTCGCCAACGACTTCCTTACTAATCCCGGTAACCTTAATCCGAGTGGCTCGCTCTACCTCCAGGGATACGCCGGGCAGTGGCAACATCTCTACTGGGTGCGAATATCCGACATGAATTATCAGTTTATCGCCTACTTTTTCTGCTCGATAACCTACCCCCACCATTTCCAGACTTCTCTCAAAACCATTGGTTACTCCCTCTACCATATTAGCCAGAAGACTTCGTGTCAGTCCGTGTAAGGAACGATGCAACTTACTATCACCGGGCCGTGACACTGTCAGGCTGCTGTCGTTTAGGCCTATGGACATATCTGGGTTAAAACGGCGACGAAGTTGCCCTTTAGGTCCGGTTATAGTTACCTCGCTCTGATTAATATCTACCGTTACTCCCTCGGGCACAGCTATCGGCATTCGTCCCACTCTAGACATGTATATCACGCCAAGACTTACTTAGAATACATAGCATAAAAGCTCACCCCCAAGCCCCTGGCGCCAGGCTTGTTGCCCGGTCATCACACCCTTAGGTGTAGAGATAATGGCAATGCCTATACCCCCGTAAACACGAGGAATTTCTTTGCGCTGGGCATATACCCTCAGTCCAGGCTTGCTTACTCGTTCCATTCCAGAAAGGACGGGCTGATTTTTATCGCTATATTTAAGGTGGATCTTGATTGTCCGGTATGGCTTACCTCTAAGTACCTCATAATCGCTAATGAAGCCTTCCTCTCTGAGGATTCTAGCAATGGAAAGCTTCATCCGCGACGCCGGTACGAGCACAAAATCGTGCCGTGCCATAATGGCATTGCGTATTCTAGTTAGCATATCAGCAATTGGGTCAGAGATAGTCATTGTCTACTTCCTCTATATGATTACCAGCTTGATTTTTTCACTCCAGGAATCTGGCCAGCAAGAGCCAACTTGCGAAAACAAATGCGGCACAGCCCGAACTTACGGATATAGGCACGAGGTCGGCCACACAAGTAACATCGATTATGCTGTTGTACCTTGTATTTGGCCGGACGCCGCCACTTTGCTATTTTTGACTTTTTAGCCATTCCCCTCCATTTATTCCCTAGTAAAAGGTATACCTAATAATTCCAGCAGGTGTCTGCCCTCTTCATCGGTGTTGGCGGTAGTGATAAGTGATATCTCTAGCCCCCGCACTTTGTCTATTTTGTCATAATCTACTTCAGGAAAGATAATTTGCTCTTTGAGTCCTAGGGTATAATTTCCTCGGCCATCAAAGGAATTTCTAGAAACCCCTTGAAATTCACGCATGCGAGGCAGGACAGCATTTACCAGCTTATCAAAAAAGTCATACATGCGCTCTCCCCGCAAGGTTACCTTTAATCCGATAGGCATCCCTGTCCTCAACCTAAAGGCAGCAATCGACTTCTTGGCGCGGGTAATCACCGGATGCTGCCCTGAAATAGCCACTAGGTCTCTCTCCGCCGCTTCCAGAGCCTTGGCGTTTTGAGTCGCCTCGCCCAAGCCAATATTAAGCACCACCTTGTCTAGCTTTGGCACTTGCATGTTATTTTTGTACCCGTAGAGCTTCATCAAGCTGGGAATAACCTCTTTCTTATACCTTTCCTTCAATCGTGACATTTAATCAATCACCTCAGAGCATCGGCGACAAACCCGAACCTTCCTACCATCCTCCAAAAGCTGGAAGCCAACCCGGGCAGGATGGTTACACCTGCTGCACAGTAGCATAACATTTGACATATAGATTGGCGCCTCAAGCTGTATTATGCCGGCTTGCCTAACTCTCCCTCTTGCCCTGGTATGCCTTTTAATAAAGTTTATACCCTCAATTATTACCTGCTCTTTCTTAGGGTAAGCAAAGCGCACCTTACCCGTTTTGCCCTTATCCTTACCAGCAATTACTAGCACAGTATCGTTCTTTCTAATCTTCATAACTTCCTCACAAAACTTCAGGTGCCAGTGATATAATCTTGGTAAAATTTTTCTCTCTAAGCTCTCGAGCTACTGGTCCAAATATTCGGCTTCCTTTAGGATTGTTCTTATCGGTAAGGATTACCCCGGCATTTTCATCGAACCTAATGTAAGAGCCATCAGGGCGTCGGTATGGTTGAGCAGTGCGAATGATAACTGCCCTGACCACGTCTCCCTTCTTCACTACTGCTCCGGGGGTAGCCCTTTTGACCGAAGCCACAATGATGTCACCCACGCGAGCATATTTCTTTCTGGTGCCACCCAATACGCCGATGCACATAAGCTGTCGGGCGCCAGTATTATCGGCTGCTTTGAGTCTGGTATAAGATTGAATCATGCTACTACCACCTAAAACTAATCTCAGGTTATTTCTTTAGGCTGAACTTCTACTACTTCTCCCTTGGTTATTATTTCGGCCACTCGCCACCGTTTTTGCCTGGATAGGGGACGAGTTTCTATAATCCTGACTACATCTCCTAACTTACATTCATTATTTTCATCGTGAGTTTTATACTTAACCATTCTCTTGATAGTCTTTTTATATAACGGATGACGCCGGAGTGTTTCCACTGCTACTGTTACCGTCTTATCCATCTTATTGCTAACCACACGACCAATTCTAGTTTTGCGTTTACTCTCCATGGTCTAAAACCTACCTTCGCGCTTTGCTGGCAGTCTTCGATTTTTCAGGGTGGCTTATACCCAGTTCGTTCTCCCTGATTATGGTCTTCAGTCTGGCAATTTTCCGTTTAACCCTTGGAATTTCTCGATGGTTCACCAGTTGCTTGGTAGCCAAGCGAAAGCGAAGGTTAAACAACTCTTGATGAGCTTCCTCTAATTGCTTTACTAAATCCTTAGAACTAAGAGCCCGAATTTCCTCAACCTTCAACTTGGGCCAGCTCCTTACTTTCTGAATTACTACTCACAACAGTACCAGCGTCCCTTATCATGAATCTGGTGGCTATTGGGAGCTTGTGTGAAGCCAGGCGCATTGCCTCCTTAGCTACTTCCTGTCCGATACCCGCCATTTCAAACAGGATTCTCCCCGGTTTGACCACGGCTACCCAATGGTCTGGAGCACCTTTGCCTCCACCCTGGCGCGTCTCTGCCGGCTTCTTGGTAACTGGCTTGTCAGGAAAGATACGAATCCAGATGTTGCCGCCACGACGAATGTGATGAGTAATGGCTCGCCGTGCCGATTCAATTTGTCGGCTGGTAATCCATGCAGACTCCAGCGCCTGCAAACCAAAATCGCCAAAAATCATCGTGTTCCCGGCTTGGGCATTACCACGGCGATGTCCTTTATGACTCTTGCGATATTTCACCCGTTTCGGCTGTAACATCCTTCTCCTCTGGTTTGGCAACAGGGGTTGCCCGTGTTCTTCTTCGTGCTGCTGGCTTAGTAACCTTTTCCTCTGCTTCGGCAGAAGCAGGTTGTACTGTCTCTGCGCTTATTTCTGCTGCTGTCTCAGCAGGCTTCTCTTCTGGTTTAGCAACCGGGGTTGCCCGTGTTCTTCTTCTTGCTGCTGGCTTGGTAACCTTTTCCTCTAGTTCGGCAGAAGCAGGTTGTAC
>CAZQZA010000067.1:0-6227 GCA_964597725.1 uncultured Dehalococcoidales bacterium
ACTTACGCCGTCTTGTTGTCAACGACCTGAATCAGCTTACGCCCCGTCTTTTATTGACCGCTGGTCTTCAGCCGGAGGATATATTTATTGCCGTGGCTGCGGGTAACACCACCATGCAGCATATTCTCCTCGGCCTGTCACCGGCTGGTATTGCCGAAGCCCCCTTTTCTCCGGTGTTAACTGACGGGCTGATTGTGAATGCCGGGGAGGTTGGTCTGCGATTACATCCATCAGCCTTGCTGTATATAATGCCAGCGAAATCTGGCTACATTGGCGGAGACCTGCTTGGTTTTGTGCTGACCTCCGGGGTTGCCGAACAGGAAAACGAAATCATATTGGGGCTGGACCTCGGCACTAATGGAGAAATCTTTCTTGGCAATGGGAAAAGACTACTGACCTGCTCGGCCGCAGCCGGCCCCGCCTTAGAGGGTGCCCGAATTTCCCATGGGATGATAGCTAAGGCAGGAGCTATTGAAGGTGTTAGCTTTGAAGAAGGAGAATTGCATTATCGGGTCATTGGTAATATCAAACCTAAGGGGATTTGCGGTAGTGGACTGGTTGACTTGGTTGCCGTGCTGCTGCGTTGTGGCACCATCGACCAAGAGGGGTTGATTCGTCCTCCTCAGAAAGGGGTAGCTGAGGGATTAGGTTCAAGAATAATCAATCGAGCCGGAGTCAATGATTTCCTCATTGCTTCTCCAGATGAAAGTTATGATAACCACCCCATCTATCTAACGCAGAAGGATGTTCGCGAATTTCAGCTAGCAAAGGGAGCTATCGCGGCTGGTATAAAGACCTTGATGGACGAAATTGGCATCGGGATTCAAGATATAAGCCATGTCTATCTCGCTGGGGCACTGGGAAATTATGTTGACCCTTACAGCACCATACGTATTGGGCTTTTGCCAGCGGTTAATCTAGAGATTGTCAGGTCATTGGGTAATGCGGCTAGCACGGGAGCTTCACTGGTTCTGTTAGTCAAGCGTTACTGGCAGACGGCTACAGAACTTGCCCAATTTATCGAGCACATTGAGCTTTCAAATCGTGCTGACTTTAATCAGTATTTTGTTGAGCATATGGATTTCCCTGAAGAGAACCTTTGGTAAGGTGTTCCGGGCTGCTCGGTCACCATGATAAGACTACTATGGTAACACGTCACCTCATAACATGATTACAGAACAATTGAACAATATTGTTTGTGTGTATTCTTGTGGTGTGGTATAATGAACAATAAAAATCTTAGGAAAACAGATGACAGCAAAAAAGGTGCCTGAGAAAGTATTAGACGCAGAAGATAAGCAGTTACATAACTACGAATTGGTATTGATTGTTAGTCCAGAGATTATGGATGAGGCACTTGATACTACAATGGACAATATCAGCCAGTTTATTACCGAAAAAGGAGGCATGATTTCTAACGTAGAGCGGTGGGGCAAAAGAAGGCTAGCCTATCCTATAGGACATTTTTCGGAGGGTAATTATGGGTTGACTCAGTTCACATTGAAGCCAGGATTAAGCAAAGAACTAGAGGCGAAGCTACGAATTTCTGAGGACATCCTACGGCATTTACTGATAAGAATTGAGTAACCAATAAGGAGGAATACCTATTCCCTATGATGGGGGGAGAGTGAAAGGAGTTTTAGGACGATGGTAAGCTTAAACAAGGTGATGATTATAGGTAATGTTGGAACCGAACCTGAGATGCGCTTTACCCCTAATGGTAATCCGGTAACCTCGTTTCGTGTGGCCACCAATCGGGTATATACTACCCCTGAGGGTGAGCGTAGACGAGAGACAGAGTGGTTTGGTGTAGTTGCCTGGAACAGGCTAGCTGAGCAGTGTAATCAGTTTCTGACTAAAGGTCGGCTTGTCTACGCTGAGGGTAGACTACATACCCATACCTGGGAAGGCCAGGATGGACAAAAGCGTTCTCGCTCCGAAGTAGTAGCCAATAGAGTGGTATTTCTTGACAGACGGGAAGTAGCCCCTCCTTCTGAAGAGGCGGCTGAAGAGACTGACATTGGCGAGTTGGAGCCGGAGGATATTCCATTTTAGATGGCAATTAGAATTTAGCAGGCTTGGCAGGTAAAGTAAGGAAGTTAGCTAGAGTGGTTGTATCAAGATTCAAAAAATCTAGGGCTAAAACAGGGAGTAGACCGAGGTATGTGCCAAGGCGTAAGTTTTGCTCCTTTTGTACCGGTAGTGTTGAGGCGATAAACTATAAAGACCCGGCGAAATTAATCCGCTTCATATCGGATAGAGGAAAGATTGAACCTCGTCGTAAAACCGGTACTTGCGCTAAACATCAGCGTGCCTTGGCGGTGGCGATAAAGAGAGCCCGGCATTTAGCCCTCCTACCCTATGTACCAGCCCACATTCATAAAACGGAGAGCATTGTTATACAGGACTAGTTTATCGGGTTGAACCTAATCCCCTTCCCACATCAAGGGGAGAACTTCTCCCCGTTAAAATTTCCTTAGCTAATAATCTAGAGTATGGAAGTGGTTAATTAGGGTTTTTGCTTTGCTCTTGGTGAAACTTTGCCAGTCCCTCTTACGCTCTTCCTCAAATATTGTTTTGCGTGGTGGGGTGAAGGTTTCAACCTAGTTTGACACTTTGGAGGCGGTAGAAGTATAATTTGTTTCAGTCTGTCAGTTAGGGAATTAGAGTGCCGAAAAGAACTTATCAACCAAAGAAGATTCCACGGAAGCGTGAACATGGCTTCCTGGCGAGAATGAGCACCCGTGGCGGGCGAGCTGTGTTAAAAGCTAGGCGACTCAAGGGTCGTAAGCGATTGACGGTGGTCTGACCCGGGAAGAATACCCTTGACTGGGAAATCGATTAAGAGTGGGGTAATGCAGGGAGAAGGATATCTTACTAAGCCAGAACAGTATGCATTGGTCTATAATGAAGGTAGGTCATGGATAAGCGATTTGGTTGTGATGAAAGCTTTGCCTAATGGTCTTGCTTCATCCAGATACGGCTTGTCGGTTAGCAAACGCATAGGCAAGGCAGTGACCAGGAACAGGGTAAAACGATTACTTCGCGAGATTTTACGGTCAAAACCTCTTGAGCCAGGGTGGGATATTATATTTATCGCTCGTCCATTAGCCGCTGATGCCAATTATGCTGATATGGAGAAATCTATCGATACTTTGTTATCTCGGGCACAGTTATTGAGACCGCCTAAGGAAACAGTTAGGTTGGGGGTGTTATGAAGGAGTTTGCCCTAGAATTAATTAGACTTTATCAGTTAACCCTGTCGCAGGTTATGCCGCCGTCCTGTCGCTTTGTACCGAGTTGCTCCCAATATACCTATGAAGCTATCTCAAAATTCGGTTTTCTTAGAGGGGTTTGGCTGGGTACCAAGCGGCTAGCCCGTTGTCATCCTTTCCATCCTAGTGGTTATGACCCCGTGCCGTGATGTTGGATTTCTGGAGGAATTAGGTAAGTGTGGTCTAGACGTAATAAAGTGTTATTGGGTAAGGTGCTACTCCTTGTGGTTATGCTGCTTATGGTTGTGGGTGGTTTATCCGGTTTGGGCTGTATTAAGGGTCTACAGCCTATTGGTTGGTCAGGAGGAGTAGTGGTTGATGGTACTCTGTTTGTGGGTTCTGCGGAAGGTAGATTGGTGGCAGTTAATATAGCAGATGGTAGCCGTCAGTGGTCGGAGGCTCTAACTAGGCCAGCGGCGGCCGGTATTTTCGGCTGTGAGGCATCTATGGCTGGGGGTGGTTGTGCGGCAGCACCGGCTGGAGTGGCAATATATGGAACTCCTGCCGTGTCTGACGGCTTGGTTTACCTTGGTGGCTATAATGGTAAGATTTGCGCCTTCAATTCCAGTTCACTGGCAGTACGGTGGGTGTATCCCCGTGAGGGTTATCTTGATGAACCTGTTGTTGGTGGACCAGTGGTAGCTCAGGGCAAAGTCTATATTGGCGCTTCTGACGGAAAGCTCTACGCCCTTGATGCTGAGACTGGTGATAGGGAATGGGAATTTCAGACCGGGGACAAAATCTGGTCAACCCCAGCTATTGACGAGGACACGCTATACGTCGGTTCCTTTGATAACAAACTCTATGCTCTAAGTACCGCCGATGGTAGCAAACAATGGGAGTTTGAAACTGGGGGAGCTATTGCGACTACCCCCCTGGTCTATGATAACACGATATATATTGGTTCCTTTGATAGGTATCTTTATGCACTGGATGCTGCCAATGGCAGTCTGAAATGGAAATTCATGGGCGGGAATTGGTTTTGGGCGAAGCCAGCAGCGTATGATAATGTTATCTATGCCGGTTGTCTTGACGGTAAGGTTTATGTTTTGGATGCTAAAAGTGGAAATAAGCTAGCCGAGTTTGACTTGGGGAGCCCGGTTTCGGCTTCTCCGGTGATAGTTAATGGTTCTGTCATCTTTGCTTCCCAGAAAGGTTTGATATATGCCATAAACACTGACGGCAATGAGATAAGACCACCTATTCCTATTGAGGGCGAAAAGAATGTCTATGGTCCACTTTCTGCCAGCGAAGGTATTGTTTATATTCATGCCTTGCAAAGTGTATCAGGTTGCGCAACATCACCCCCGAAAGGTGAGCTTATTCGCCTAAATGCGCAGAAATGGGAAGTCGAAGAGAGCATACCATTAAGTAGCGAGTGAGGTAGATTTCGTTGAATCCATGGGAGTTAATCATTCTACAGCCAGTGATAAATGTTCTCATTGTGCTGACTGATTATTTATTTGGCATCTTCGGGCTGGCTATTATTGCACTGACTATTATCGTTCGGGTGATAACACTGCCGCTTACCACAAAGCAGCTTCGGGCTACAAAAGGCATGCAAGAACTTCAGCCCAAAATTGCGGAGCTTCAGCAAAAGTATGGTAAGGATAGGCAAAAATTGGCAGCGGAGCAGATGAGGCTGTATAAGGAATCGGGCATGAGCCCTGCCGGTTGCCTGCTGCCCATGTTAGTCCAAATGCCTATCTGGATAGCTCTCTTCCAGGCGATTCTGCTGTCTCTGGCAGTAGCTCCTGAGGGTTTACTAAACCTGTCGCGATATCTTTATTCCTGGCCGCAAGTATTTCCAATGCTACCTTTGGGGAACATGTTCCTAGGGTTGAACCTGGCTGAAGGCAATTTCATACTGGCAATTCTGGTTGGGGGCACCATGTGGGTGCAGCAGAAGATGGTAACGCCGGTCACGACTGACCCCAGGCAGCAGGCGCAGAGCCGGATGATGCTGTGGATGATGCCATTGATGTTTGGCTTTCTCTGCTTGACCTTTCCCAGTGGTCTGGCCCTCTATTGGATGGTGTCGAATGTTATCACCATTGTTATTCAGTACTATATGACCGGGTGGGGAGCTCTGGTTCCATCAGCGGCTAAGACGCCAGCGGGCAGAGATAAGAAATATATGAGGCGTATCACCCAGGTAGAGCAGACATCTACAGAGACCGAGGTTGAGGCTGATATTGTAGTACCAAGTTCGGAACAGGAAGTGGGAGATTATGAAAGAAGTGGAGACAAGCGCCAAGAGCGTAGAGGCGGCTATCCACCAAGCCTTAGAGCAATTAGGCGCCAGTCGGGACGAGGTGGAGGTCACCGTCCTAAGCGAAGGTAAGACTGGCATCCTGGGTCTAGGTGCTGAAGAGGCTAGAGTTAGAGTGAGACCATTAGTGCCTACGCCAGAAGAAAAGAGTGATACCGTTGAGGCAACTAAGAGTATCCTTGAGACACTTCTTAGTAAAATGGGAGTGCCGGCAACGGTTACACCCCGTACCCAGCCTCCTGAGGAGGGGGAAATTGGTACAGCCACTACTATTGCTTTTGACATCAAGGGTGACGACCTGGGGATTTTGATTGGGCGGCGTGGGGAAACACTTTCCTGTTTACAGTACATGGTTAGGCTCATTATGGCTCAACAGACGAAGGTCTGGCTGCCTGTATTCATTGATGTGGACGGGTATAAAGAGCGCCGCTATGGAGCTTTACGGAGTTTAGCTTTGCGTATGGCGGAGCTGGTGAGGGCTAAGCGGGCACCATTTACCCTAGAGCCGATGCCTGCTTATGAGAGACGTATTATCCATCTTACCTTAGCTGACAACCCAGATGTTACCACCGAGAGCACTGGTGTGGGTGAATCACGCAAGGTGGTTATCCTTCCCAAAGCGGAGTAGCCTATATTAGGTTCCTCTCGGTTTCGGTTGATAGTCTACCTGTGTAGTAGTA
>CAZQZA010000068.1:0-6112 GCA_964597725.1 uncultured Dehalococcoidales bacterium
CCAGTTATAGCCAAGTTCTACATGGAGATTCCTCTCGAAACCTGATTTCCCCTGGTCACGGAAGATACCAGCACGCTGGTAAAGTCTTTCGTCACTGGTGGTAATCATTCCACCCTCCGCAGAAGTTATCACCTTGGTAGGGTAGAAAGAAAAGGCTGCAGCCATTCCAAAAGACCCAGCTTTCTGACCAAAAAGAGTACTACCCTGGGCATGAGCGGCATCCTCTATCAAGAAAATACTCCGCGCTTGGCATATTTCCTTTATCCTTGTTATCTGGGGTGGGATAGTGCCACCTATGTGAACTATAATTACCGCTTTCGTGTCTTCTCTTATATTCTTTTCTATACTCTCCGGGTCGAGGCAAAGGTTGTCAGCTATGTCAGCAAAGATAACCTTGCCACCAGCGTGGATGACGGGGGCAGTAGTGGCAAAGAAGGTATTCGTTGGCACAATTACGGAATGCCCCTCTATATCGAGAGCCCGTAAGATAATCTCCAGCGCGCTTGTGCCACTGTTTACTGCTACGGCATATTCTGTGTCAACATACCTGGTAAACTCTTCTTCAAACTGCCGATTATACCTCCCCAAAGTTAGCTGACCTGTGGAGAGGATATTATCGACTTTAGCTAAAAGAATCTTCCTATCCTCCTCGGGGAAGTATATCTTGGCCGCTGGTATCTGCATTTTGCCTCCTTTTTACAGATTCCCCAAACTTGGACAGGCTTGATGCCTTTTTCACCAACTGGACTTACTTTTTAGAGCATGTCTATTGGCTCTAGGGCTGACATCTGGTTATGTTGGGCTAATTCTCTATGTTTTAAGATACAGGGCAGCGTCAGCACTGATGCTGGTCATAAAGAATAGCCATACAGAAGCTAGAACTATCGCTAAGCAGATACAACTGGAATTTGCTTCGCTTTCACTATGCCAGGTCTCTGATGTATTGTTAAAATGGCTGGCAATATCCTTACACAGGTGGTGACAAAAGTCAAGAGTTTGTACTCGTCCAGTACATTAGTGACACATTAGCTCCTTTCCTTGATGCTATTTTTGTTGTTCTAAAAATACGGATGGGGTAAGGTAGTCCAATGCCTGGTGGGGTCGGATAGCATTATATACCCTCTCCCATTCTAGTAGTTCCTTACCTAATTCCGCAATGTCAAATGAGCTCTCCGTCACTTCATAAAACTCCTCAGTATGTGTCCGGTGAGCTCGCTCAACGCCACCATTGAGTTTAGGCGAGCGTGGCGGTAAAACGAATAGTTTTATACCCCTTCGCTGACATTCCTCTTCGAATATAGCCTCAAATTCTGCTCCGCCATCTACCTGAATTGTCTTCACCGGGAAGGGCATCCTTTTATCCAGAATATCCAGGAAGTGGGCACCGGTTCTGATGTTCAGATCACACACTGCTAAAAGCCTCTTCACTTCGTCAATGGTGTAACCTTCGACAGGCGGCTCCGGTGGTGACTTAAAGTGAATCGTAGCTAAGGGGCTCGATTTCAGATAACCTTATTCAACTGCCCAGTTGAATAAGCGTCTCAGTACCCGGTAGTAGGGCCATGCGGTAGAAGGCTTTGCTTTCTTTACTATCTTCCCGCCGTTATCAGCTACTTTCAGTTCAAAGGTTCTCGTTGCAGTCCAGGTCAGAAATTCCCTTAGCCTGTGGGTATCTAATGATAATGCGTTATCTGACCAGCTTTGTTCGCTGGCGTAGGACAATAGGGGATGCAACAGGTAACTGTAATACTCAATAGTCTCATTCGATTTTCCTTCCGCTCGGAGCGAAAAGGGGAAGTCTTCTATCAGGTCGTGAAGTCCGATACTTTCATGGTGTTTCACCTTTCATTGCGGTCGGCCCTAAATTCTTTATTTTCGACCTATGCAAGTCGTCGCTCCCAGCTTTGTCCTAGCTTTGCCTCTTAAACCCAGGCAAGTGGTCGCCCAGCTTTATGGTGGGCGGTACTGGACTTGAACCAGTGACCTCTTGCGTGTGAAGCAAGCGCTCTAACCACTGAGCTAACCGCCCTAAATCGTATCTATTTTAGCCCAAAAAATCAGCTTTGTAAACATAGGCCTCTTGCTTCGTCAAGTTTTTGCACCGATATAGGAACTCTGCTTCAGGGTTACCGGCTGTGTGCTACCACCGAAGGAAATAGCCCCAGTGCTATTGCTATCGTTACCAACAGCGTGGGTTACTTTTTAGACTTCCTTACCTCACAGAGCATAAGCACACAGGTAGCTCAAATCAGCCAGTATGAAATCAGGACATTCACCCTCTGCTTACAGCAAAAGAGGTGTTTCTCCAATCATCGATTTAATCATGTTCAGGATAAGGGGCTTTCAGGACACACTATCAACTGTTACCTACGCAGCCTCAGAATCTTCTTCTCCTGGCTTACCTTAGAGGGTATTATAGAAAGTAACCCATTTGACCGGGTGAAGGTTCCACGACCACCAAGAAAGGTCATCCCTACCTTCTCTGACTCTTAAATCCAGCAGCTAGTTAACGCCATAAATACCACAACCACCGAAGGATATCGGACTACACTATTATCCTTACCTTACTCGATACTGGCCTAAGAGTATCTGAACTCTATAATTTGAAGCTTCAGAGTGTGTGGCTGGAAGATGGCATACTCAAGGTCTTGGGAAAGGGAAACAAGGAGTGTCTTATCCTGATAGGTAAGCAGGTTCAGCGCCTCCTGTGGCACTACATCAACCGATACCGCCCCGAGCCAGCAATGCCTAATTACGACTTCCTCTTCCTCACCCGAGAAGGTGGACCGCTAACCAAAGGTAGGGTGGAGAAGATTATGATCTACTACGGCAAGAAGGCCGGTATCACTGGAGTACGGGTAAGCCCTCACACCTTTCGTCACACCATGGCGGTAACATTCCTAAGAAATGGAGGTGATGTCTTTATCCTGCAACGTATCTTAGGACGCTCACAACTTGAGGCAGTGAGAGGCTACGTGAACCTTGCCCAGCCGGACATTAGCCGGGTACACCGAAGAAATTCCCCAGTTGACAACCTAGAGCTCAAACTCCCCAGGTTGCGCAGAAAAAAAGCAAGGAAACCAGAGAAACCTGAAAACGCGGCTCGATACCTGAGAGACAAGCTCCTCATCAAGCTGCTGGCAAGGCTGGGCTGCCGCATCAGTGAAGCTCTAACTCTTGAGGTGAAAGATATAGATTTTGCTCAGGGCATGGTGGCTATCGAGCACCTTAAATCGCGTATCAAACTTTCCTGCCCTCGGTGTAATACTACACTAGAAAAGAGCCACACTTTTTGTCCAAAGTGTGGCAAAAAGGTCGATAAAGCTGTAGCCAGCGAGCAAGAGCATCGTAGGCTGAGAAGACTACCCCTGGATAAGGACACCCTGCAAATGCTGAAAGATTATATTAAGCACGGCGAACCGTTAAATCGAAGAGGTAAGAGGCTTCTTTTTGGCATCAATCGGCACCGTGCCTAGCAAATTGTTAAGGAATGCACTGAGAGAGCAGGTCTGCCCAAGCTGGTGAATCCTGAGCTCGGTAGAGTACATAACGCAAGCCCTCCATAGGTTACGCGATGCCTTTGCAGTCCACGCCGTAAAGCTCGATGACTCTAGCGATGGCCTGAGGCCGCTTCAGGAATACCTTGGCCACCAGAGCATTACCACCACTATGAGATATCGCAAGATATCGGGCGAGGAATAAAAGGAGTGGTATGAAAAACTTTAGAAGAAAAAAGAGGTAAAACCGGATGGAACTTAGGCCGGTACTAGGTGGTTTTCTCCGGCCTTTCGGAACTGCCTGGTTCGTTATTCAGTTTCTTAAAGGTAAGGGGACGGAAGACTCAAAACGGATAGACCCAGATATCGGGGCTCCAATGACTGGCGTTCATTTTGAGTATAAAAGCGCCCTGCACCGAGCTCACGCCAGGGATGTAGTAGAAAGAGAAGAAGAGAAGGGCGGAATAGCCGGCGCTGTTTGAATTCTAGAATTATCTGGTAATTACTTCAAGCGGGCTGGGGGGACTCTCCCAGTCCCCTCTTTTTGTATCTAATCACACAAAGTAAACTATTGTGCAACACTGAACAAACTGATTCTAAGCATCCAATATCTTGTACGCCTCTTCCTTGTCGACTTCGGTCACATAGCAAATGCCGCTAATCTTTGCCGCCTCCTCCGTTAAGGCCGCAATATCGTTCCGAGTGATATATTCCAGGCCGAACTTGCGGGAGCCAGCCATTATCTGACGTAGGCCTTGGGCAAGTCTCTGCATGTAAGTGTAAAGACCTAGTGCACCTGTGGGTATCCTCTCGAAGTCACTGCCAAATCTTTCTTTCAATGCTGGCGCAGTAATGAATACTTCCTCAGGGGTTGTGCCAAATCGCTCAATGTATACTGGCACCTGCCTTTCTGCCATTCGTTTTCCGATGGTCTTTCCCACCATAGCAGCTGCCAGAGGAGCCCTGGCCATAGTTATAACCTTAGCGTATGGAGCACCTAACGCCAGCCCCTTAAATATCTGGTCTTCAAAGGCAAATCCCCCAGCAATAGAAATATCTGGAATACACTCCCCTTTTGCGGCGAGTTTTTCCACATATTTGAACAGCAGTGACCATAAGTAGACTCCTGGGATACCCCATTCGTTCATCATTCTCCATGGGCTCATTCCCGTTCCACCACCGGCACCGTCTACGGTCAGAAGGTCTACCTTAGCCTTCGAGCAGAACTTCAATGCCCTCGCCAGGTCAGCTGGTCTGTAGGCTCCGGTTTTTAGAGTGATGTACTTGGCCCCAGCTTTGCGGAGCTCTTCTACTCTCTTAAGGAATCCTTCCTCGGTGACCATTCCTACTCTAGAATGCCTCTCAAACTCCTTGAACTTTCCTTGTTTGAATGCCTCAGCAACTGTTGGGGAATCTGGGTCAGGAAGTAGAATATAACCCCTCTCTTTTAGCAGGCGGGCTTTGTTTAAGTCCTCTATCTTAACCTCACCGCCAATATCCTTTGCGCCTTGACCCCACTTAAGCTCAACAGCTTCGACACCTAACTGGGATACGGCATATTCTTGGACTCCTAACATAGTATCCTCAATATTGGCTTGGACGATGATGGTACCGTAGCCATCCTGCTGCCAGTCTTTATATAGTCTTACCCGTCGTGCCAGTTCTGGAGAATGAACAACCTTACCACCAACTATCTCTGCTTCCGGGTCCATCCCGCAGACGTTTTCTCCGATGGTGAGTAAACCCAGCGGTTATCACCCCAGACGAACAAGCTGCAGGTGAGTAAGGAAATCACGCGATTCCGTAATACTATTCCTATTTGATTATGGGAAGATTCCTCTGACCATCATCGCTTCTTCTATTCGCTTTATCGCCAGCATATAGGCAGCAGCTCTCATATCTACCTTTTCGCGCTGACTTACCTCCAGTACTTCATGAAAGGCGTTGTCCATCACGTTTTGTAGCTGGCGGTTTACTTCATCTTCACTCCAGAAGAAAGACTGCAAGCCCTGCACCCACTCAAAATAGGATACTACCACTCCGCCGGCATTAACGAGGACATCAGGAACAACAAACTTCCCATTATCATTAAGAATCCTGTCTGCTTCAGGGGTAGTTGGCGCGTTGGCACCCTCTATAATCATCCGTGCTTTCACAGAGGCGGCGTTGGAGGCACATATCTGATCTTCAAGGGCTGCGGGTAACAGTATGTCACATGGAAGTGCCAGAAGTTCAGCGTTGGTTATGACTTCAGTACCCTTGAAGCCAACTACTGAACCCGTTTCTTTACAGTGACGGAATGCACCTTCTACATCTATACCCATCGGGTTATAAATGCCACCTTTCCAATCAGCTATGCCTATGATTCTGCAGCCCTCCTTGGTCAGTAGTCTGGCAGCCGGAGCACCTACATTACCGAAGCCCTG
This sequence comes from uncultured Dehalococcoidales bacterium, assembly GCA_964597725.1. GTDB lineage: Bacteria > Chloroflexota > Dehalococcoidia > Dehalococcoidales > JAUVZE01 > CAZNEL01. Next base: position 5,924 of record CAZQZA010000068.1, read on the forward strand.
AAGTGCTACTGTAGCTCCATCAACACTCATGCCCAGATGCTTAGCTGCCAAACGGGTAATAATCGTGCAGCCATGGCCTGTTGCTTCAGTTCTGCCCCGAGTACCACCTATACTGAGAGGCTTGCCAGTGACCACGCCCAGTACTGAATAACCCACATTCATACTGTAGGTATCCATAATCCAGGCCAT
>CAZQZA010000069.1:0-6080 GCA_964597725.1 uncultured Dehalococcoidales bacterium
AATCTCGCTTCAGCCTTGGCGACTATCTCTCTGGTGGTGCCAATCATGTCCGGAGTTACTGAGACTGAGGTAATCCCCCACTCCACCAATTTTTCCGTAAGTTCAGGATATACTGACGGTGCCTGCCCACAAATAGAGGAGGTCACCCCCTTAGACTTGGCTACCTTAATTGCCCGTTCTAAGGCAATGAGCACTGCTTCGTTTCGCTCATCAAATAGATATTCTAACCTTGAGCTATCCCGGTCAATTCCAAGGATAAGTTGGGTCAGGTCATTAGTGCCAATGGATATGCCATCAAGGCCAACCGCAATGAATTTTTCTATAAGGAAAATATTGGACGGCACTTCAACCATCATCCACAACTTAAAGTCATCGGAGCTATGTAACCCCCTAAATTCTAGTTGCTTCTTGATTCTGGCCATTCCATCAACAGTACGAACAAAGGGAATCATGACCCACAGGTTCTTATGGTCTTCTCTCACCCTTTTTACCGCTTCTATTTCCAGATCAAATATATCGGGTTCAGCAACATATCGAGATGCCCCTCTATAACCAATCATAGGATTCTCTTCAACCTCTTCGTAACCCTGCCCACCCTTAAGGTCCCGATACTCATTGGTCTTGAAGTCAGTGGTTCGATAGACTACCGGACGTGGGTCAAACGCCTTGGCAAAGGTATTAATACCTTGATACAGCTTATCGACAAACTCATGACCTCTATTCTGCTTAATCATATAGCGGGGGTGTTCTCCAATCTGGGCAACTATGAACTCGGCCCGCAGCAGGCCAATACCGTCTACATTTCTAGCGGCCACTATTTCGGCTAGCTCGGGCTGGGCCAGATTTACATAAACCTTGGTCTTTGTCTTAATCGCTTCTCTGAGGAAGCTGGTAACAGGTGCCGTTTTAAGTCTTCTAGTCAATTTACCATCGTAGATTTTGCCCCGTGAGCCATCTACAGTGATTACCTGTCTGTCAGTTAGAGTAGCCATTGCCCCATCGGCGCCGACAACGCAGGGAATACCCAATTCTCGACTGACAATAGCAGCGTGGGCAGTTCTCCCACCGCGCTCGGTCACAATCGCCACTGCTCGCTTCATTGCTGGGACAAAGTCAGGAGTAGTCATTTCAGCCACCAGAATATCACCGTCTTCTACACGGTATATTTCAGAGGCTTCATGTATAATTCTGACTGGTCCCGAGGCTATACCGGGACTGGCTGTGTCTCCGGCAAGGAGCACCGGGGCTTTGATTTCAGTTTCAGCCTCAGCTCCTTCCTTAATAGTAGTCACCGGACGGGTTTGCACAATAAATAACTCATCACCTTCCTTTGCCCATTCAATATCCTGGGGAAATTGGTAGTGGTCTTCCAACTGTTTCCCTAGCTTGACTAGCTTAAATATGTCGTCATCAGCTAACTTCTGCTGAATTTGTTCCAGTGGGGCAAGTGGCACTTGAATATTAGCCTCTTTTTCACTAGCGGCTGGATTCCTGACCAGTTTCCAGGCTTGCTTACCTATTTTCTTGGTACTAATCTTTAGTTCCTCTTTATCTATTATATACAGGTCAGGGGTCACCTCCCCCCCGACAATAGCCTCACCAAGCCCAAAGACAGCCTCAATAACAACCTTGCTGTTGTCACTGGTTACCGGCTCTATGGTAAACATAACCCCGGAAGCCTCAGACTCCACCATTTTCTGAACCGGGACAGCCAGACCAACGTTAAAGTGCTCAAAACCCTGTTGCTGGCGGTAGAAGATAGCTCGTGGTTCAAAGAGGGATGCCCAGCATCCCTGAACCGCAGCTAGCACCTCCTCCTCACCTTGTACATTAAGGAAGGTACGTTGCTGACCAGCAAAGGAGGCTTCGGGCAGGTCTTCAGCAGTAGCTGAGGAGCGAACGGCAACCGAACCCCCGCCCATTTTGGAATAAGCTTCCTTAATCTCCCTGGCTATATCTGATGGCATAGTAGCATCCATAATCACTTGCTTGATTTCAGTGGCAACCTGTTGGAGTTTCTTACTGTCGTCAGGGTCCAGTGGTTCTAATAGGCTGCGAATTCTATTGGTGAGTTTTGCCTCTTGTAGGAAATCAAAATAAGCAGCGGCAGTTACAATGAAGCCAGGGGGCACTGGTATATTAGCCTTGGTCATTTCACCCAGATTTGCCCCCTTGCCCCCAACCAAAGGTATATCTTTCTTGGTAATCTCATTGAACCAAACGATGGCCTTTGGCTCTTGGCGCATGGCTATACCTCCTTATGTTTTACCTTTGATAAAGAATTGTCCAGATATAAAGCTATATCCACAGTCTCATTATACCATAATAAGGCGATTTAGCTAAAAGCTATAGGTAACTTGCCGCATTAGGGTGACTTACCTACCATCTGCCCATTTTCGGTTGACAGTGCTGGCAATGTGGGAGTAGAATTAAGAATGCTGGCTGAGAATTAGAGGAGGTGTGGTCATGATAGAGATGACTATCGACAGTATTAGGGTTAGTTTGATGAATTATCAACGGGTGGTGATCCTGAAAGAAAAAATGGCGGAGCGGTATCTCCCAATTTGGATAGGTCCGGCAGAGGCAGATGCCATAGCAGTAAAATTGCAGGATGTCAACGTGCCGAGGCCATTAACTCATGACTTGCTATCCTTGGTCATCAATAACTTAGGGGCAACTGTCAACTCTATCGTCGTCAATGAACTCAAGAACGATACCTTTTACGCCAAGATTATTCTTAATGTAGATGGAGGGGTGATTGAGGTTGACTCTCGGCCTAGCGATGCCCTGGCACTGGCGGTAAGGGTAGAAGCACCAATTTATGTTGAAGAGGTAGTCTTAGATAAAGCCGGTATCTTACTCGACCAGGAGACAGGTAAACCTATTCCACAGGAGATGGAAAAGGGAGGTGATGCCGGCAAGAGTAAGAAGCCTAGCGACGAAGAATTGAAGAGAATGTCGGCTTTCTATGATTTCATCAATACCCTTGATTTAGAAGACTTTGATAAGCATAAGTCATAAGCATGCCAATTTCTGGAAAGACTGTGGCGGAGACTTTCCCTCGACTTTCTAGCCACCAGTGAGGATGGTACATTAAGAACTAGAGGCATCATAGTAAAAAGGGTTACCTATCTAATATTGATTAACGAAAAGCCCTGGGGCTAATTTAAGTTCTGGGGCTTTTTAATGACCAAAACGAGCTTGACCTCAGGTAGCGGATTTGATATGCTGCTAATGGTTAAGAATGTTGAGGTTAGTATGAGCAGGTGGGCAGCGGCGCTGAGGCTGGTGGGGGTGGGGTTTTTTGTTGGCGGCTCTATACTATTGGGTGTGCTTGCTGGTCTGTGGCTGGATACTAAGTTTAATTCTGAGCCTACTTGGGTAATAGTGGGTCTATTTCTGGGACTGATTATAGCTTTTTATGGTGTTTATCGGATGCTTCTACCCTTCATGAGCAATAAACGAAACAAGGAGAATAGCTAGTGCCTAAACGGGGCTGTTTAGGTTTTTCAGTCCCTGTTGTGGTCGGGGTTCTGCTCGTTTTCCTTGTACTCTTTCTAGTTAGCCTAATTAGTGGTGCTCTGGGCAATAGCCTCTTTGGCGACTTGGGGCTACCTAGCTGGCTCAGTGTTCCCCAACCAGCCCTTAAGCTTCCGGCTGAGGTTGTCTTCCACCTGCTTGGCTTCCCCATAACCAACAGTATCATTACTGCTTGGCTAAGTATTATCGTCTTAGTCGGGATTTGCTATGCAGTTACCCATCGGCTAAAGCTCATTCCAACTAGACTGCAGAGTATGCTGGAAGCCGCCCTTGGCTGGCTGCTTAACTTTTGCCAGGAGGTTGCCGGCGAGAAGAATGGACGCCGCTTCTTTCCCGTAGTGGCGACTATCTTTCTCTTTGTGATAACCAATGCCTGGTTAAGTCTACTCCCCGGGTTCGGTTCAATATTTGTTACCAACACCGAGGGTGAGGCAGTACATTTACTTAAGGGTGCCAACACTGATATTAATCTACCGCTGGCTCTGGCTCTTATATCTTTCATCTTTGTTGAGTACTGGGGCATAAGGTCACTTGGCGGTCTTCGTTACCTGAGGAAGTTTGTTAATGTAAGTCAGTTTTTCCGAAGCGTAGGTCAGCTATTTAGAGGCCGACTCCGGGCAGGGATTAGCGGACTGTTCATGGGAATCATTGACATTTTTGTTGGTTTCCTAGAAGCCTTAAGTGAACTGGTGCGAATTATTAGCTTTACCTTCCGTCTTTTTGGCAATATGACGGCGGGTGAGATACTGCTCTTATTAGTAATATTTCTTATTCCCTGGATATTGGCTTTACCTTTCTATGGGCTTGAGTTGCTCGTTGGTCTTGTCCAGGCCCTTATTTTTGGTGGGTTGACCTTGGTATTTGCTACCATTGCTGCTAGTGCTCATGAGGCAGAAGCAGCTTAATATACGCACCTACTATATTGGTTTGAAAAAGGAGGTAGAGAATGGACGCAGAAGTGGTAAAGCTGATGGCGGCAGGGTTGTGCATGGGCTTGGGAGCTATAGGACCAGGAATTGGTATCGGAATTTTGGGGCTGGGAGCTATGAATGCATTAGGTCGCAATCCCGAAGCCAGAGGCCCCATCATGACCAATATGATACTGGCTATCGCTTTTGCTGAGGCAATAGCCATTTATGCTCTGGTAGTGGCAGTCGTCCTTATTTTTGTAGCCTAACTCAGGCGGAACAAGGAGGAGTTACTTTGGAGGAGCTAGGAATTAGTTTGCCCATATTATTGGCACAAATTATAAATTTTGTTATCCTGCTGGGTCTCCTGTATCTGGTTGCCTATAAGCCAATCATGAGAATGCTTGATGAGCGCTCCCGAAAGGTTAAAGAAAGCATGGAGCAAACGGAACTTATCAAGCAGCAAGCCGAACGTGCTGAGGAAGAGGTTAAAAAGCAGCTAGAAGCCGCTAGCAAAGAGGGAATGGAAATAATAACCCGGGCAATGCACACCGGAGAAGAGGTGAGGCAAAAAGCCCAGCAAGAAGCTAAGCAAGATGCCGAAACCCTTATTGCTCGGGCACGGGTGGAGATTCAGCGAGAGCGGGACGGGGCTATTGACGAGCTGCGCAAGGAGTTTGCTGACCTAACAATAATGGCAGCCGAGAAGGTCATCGAGAAATCCTTGGATAAGCAAACACACCGTCAGCTTATTGATAAGGTGTTGGAAGAAAGTACCACTCTGAAAAAGGGTTAGCTTCGTTTTAGTTCAGGGGGAGATAATGGCGAGAAAAGTTTATACTCGGCGTTACGCCCAGGCAGTGTTTGAGATTGCACTGGAGACAAAAAAATTAGATAGATGGCAGTCTGACTTGAGAAGGATAGCTTGTCTGGCTGAGGATGACGCACTTGTCGCTTTTCTGGAAAGCCCAAAAATTCAATTCGATGATAAAGCTAGACTACTATCCGAACAGCTAAACGGCATAAATCCCCTGGCACTAAATCTAGTTTACTTACTAGCCGCTAGGGGCAGGTTACGCAGTATAGGCGATATAGCTGATGACTATCAGCGACTGCTGGATAACTACCGTGGCATAGAGACAGCTGAGGTCGTTACTGCCACTGCCCTCAATGAGAAAGATAAGCGAAGGTTGGCCGAGCACCTCAGTGCTATCGTTGGTAAGAAGGTGACACTAAAGATTGAAGTAGAGCCTAGATTAATCGGCGGGGTTATCGCCAGAATTGGTGGCAAGTTACTGGATGGCAGCACCCGCAGCAAACTAGAAGCTTTAAAGAAAGAGTTGGTCAGAGCCGGGAGGTAAACAAGATGGCAAGCAGAGGACAAGATATCGTTTCGGTCATCAAACAGCAAATTGAGCAATTTGGTGTAGCCATGACCCTGGTGGACGTTGGCATCGTAATTGGGGTCGGTGATGGCATTGCCCGGATTCATGGGTTAGCGGCAGCTAAGTATAATGAGCTACTGGAGTTCCCCAATGAGGTCATGGGAATCGCCATGAACCTGGAGGAGGATAGCGTGGCGGCCATTATCCTTGGTGACTATACCAAGATTAAAGAAGGGGATGAAGTGCG
>CAZQZA010000070.1:0-6055 GCA_964597725.1 uncultured Dehalococcoidales bacterium
TACCGCAGAGGGGGTGGTTTATTCCGACGAGGTTGATGTAGTGGTGGCTCCAGGTGTTGAGGGCCAACTGGGAATTTTGCCCCACCACGCCCCTTTGATGACTACGTTACAGCCGGGGGAGCTGCGAATAAGGACGGGTGGGGAAGAGTTCTCCCTAGCTATTTCCGGGGGTTTCCTCGAGGTGCGTCCCGACCGGGTAATAATCCTGGCTGATGCTGCCGAGAGAGCTGAGGAAATCGATGTTCAGCGGGCAGAAGAAGCCAAACGCCGAGCCGAAGAACGGTTAAAGCACCCCACCCCTGAGGTGGATGTGGCTAAAGTTGAGGCATCACTACACCGGGCGCTGGCCCGCCTTCAAGTCGTAGAGCAAACCAGAAGAAGAAAACCAAAAGTTTAACCTGACAAGCTTAATAACCCGCCTTTTGATTCAGGCTAAAAATACCTAAGTGGTTCTCAATATGCTCCACCCCTAGCAAACAACCGCTTACTATGGTTATTTTATATAATCTCCAGATTAGCTCTGGTGCCAGCCTTAGCTGCTTTCACTCTGAGCAAGGTGCGCATAGCTCCAGCTACTCGACCTTGCCTACCAATAACTCTCCCCTTATCCTCATCGGCAACCTGTAATTTGAGCATTATGCCTTGCTCATCAGTTTCCTCGGTAACTACCACATCATCAGGTAAATTGACGATTGATTTGGCGATGTACTCTACTAGTTCCTTCATGTTTTCTCCTTGATTTTCTTGAACTTCTCCATAATTCCTACCTTTGATAGTAGCCTAGCAGCGGTCGCCGTCGGCTGAGCCCCCTGTCTTAGCCAGGTCAGCGCTTTTTCTTCGTCGATAACTATAGTTTCCGGGTCGGTTAGAGGATTATAGTGGCCAATAATGTTAATGAATGCCCCGTCACGCGGGGCTCGAGAGTCAGCTACTACCACTCGGTAACTCGGCTTTTTCTTAGCTCCCGTCCGTCGCAATCTAATCTTTACCATTTTATCTAGCTCTCTTTTTAGTCTATTATGCCCTATAACTGCGTGGCTGTCAATGGGTGGCCAACAATCAAGTTACATAATAGTTGCCGGCAAAGCATATTGTGGCTATAATCAAGGTATGAAAGTAGAGACGCTTCATAGTTGGCAGGTCAGTACCACCGAGGCTCTCGATATACAGCGGAGGCTAGCCCGGCAGGTATCTAGAAGCAGCCAGGTCACCACCCCCCGCTTTATCGCTGGTGTGGATATATCAGCCGGAAATGCCCGAGGGGTGGCTACTGGAGCGGTAGTTGTGCTAGAGTATCCTGAACTAAGGGTGGTTGAAACACAGGTGGCTCAAGGGAGACCTGGCTTTCCTTATGTACCTGGTCTTCTATCTTTTAGAGAGTCACCACTAACGCTGGCTGCCTGTGAAAAACTTGCCGTTACCCCCGACCTTATTCTGGTTGATGGCCAGGGAATCGCCCATCCTCGACGGCTGGGGCTTGCCTCTCATTTAGGACTGTTGTTAAATACACCAACCATTGGTTGCGCCAAATCACTGCTGTGCGGTCGGCACGAGGAGCCAGGTATTGAACCCGGTAGCTATACTGAGGTGGTGGACGGGGGTGAGACTATAGGCGCCGCTCTACGAACCAGGCCTGGGGTGAAGCCGGTTTATGTTTCCATCGGTCATAAGGTTGACCTTGAGGCTGCTATTCATTGGGTGCTAAAGTGTTGCCGAGGTTATCGCTTACCAGAACCTACCCGACTTGCCCACCTAGCAGCGGGCGGAAACCTGAAACCACAAAGCACCGTAGCATCTGAGGCTAGTTACCAAGAAAGACTTTTTGAATTAAAATGATTTCGGTGAGATAGATGCAGGAGTCAAGAGACAAGTTAAAGGATTTACAGTCTAGAGTATCTATGGCGCTGGTGCATCTTTGACGTCGCCGCCAGAGAAAAGGAAATTGCCAGGCTAGAGAAACAGTCAGCCCAGCCCGATTTCTGGTCAGACCAGGTTAAGGCACAGAATGTTATGCGCCAGTTAGCTGAGCAGGCGAAGGTGGTTGAGAAGTGGCGAGGGTTGGAGGGGAAGATAGCCGAAATAGCCGAATTAATCCCTCTGGCCGAAGAAGATGCTTCACTTAAGGCTGAGATTGAGGCTGAGATAGAGAAGATATCCTCCCGCCTTGAAGAGCTAGAACTGGAGATGGCTTTTGGCAGCGAGTATGATGCCAGGAATGCTATTCTGGCCATTCACGCCGGAGCCGGGGGCACCGAATCTCAGGACTGGGCGCAGATGCTACTAAGAATGTACCTCCGCTGGGCCGAGCGCCGTGGTTATCAAGCTGAGATATTGGATATTTCCCCGGGAGAAGAGGCCGGTATAAAAAGTACCATTATTGAGGTAAAAGGCGATTACGCCTGCGGCTACTTAAAATCAGAGCACGGTGTCCACCGGTTAGTTCGTCTCTCTCCCTTTGATTCTGACCATGCCCGACACACCTCCTTCGCCCTGGTAGAGGTTATGCCCGAAGCTGAGGCTAATGTTGATGTGAAAATAGAGCCGGATGATTTGAAGGTTGATGTGTTCCGGTCTAGTGGGCCCGGGGGACAGCATATGCAGAAGACAAGTAGTGCGGTAAGACTCACTCACCTGCCTACGGGGCTGGTAGTAACCTGTCAGAGTGAGCGTTCTCAGCACCAGAACAAAGACATTGCCCTCAGAATACTTCAGGCGCGCCTGCTGGAGTTAGAGCTGGCCAAGAGAAGTGAAGAGCGAGCTAGGCTTAAGGGTAAGCGTATAGCTGCCGGCTGGGGTAACCAGATTAGAAGTTATGTCCTCCATCCCTATAAGATGGTCAAGGACCACCGAACTGATTATCAAACCAGCAATGCCGAAGTGGTATTAGACGGGGAACTGGATGGCTTCATCACTGCCTATCTCAGGTCTGGCGTAGGAAGGGAAGGATGATTAAGAGATTGTTTATTAACCTCACCCCCTTTATCCCCCTCTCCTTTGAAAGAGAGGGGGAAGGAATTACTTTTGAAGGGGCGAAGCCCCTTCAATCGCCCCTTGATAAACGGTGATATAAAGATATAAATATGAAAGATTTTCTTTTAGAGCACTATAAAGTAGTTAATGAGCGACTTACTCAATCAGACCGCAATAGGGATGTTTGGGTGGGGGCTTACTTAGTTTTAATGGTGGGTAGCCTTGGTTTTGCCTTTTACCCTTCCTTAACTTCCTCAAATAGCATATCAAGCATATCACTACAATTCAGTGTATTGGGATTCCTTTTTGTCCTTGGCATTTTTGTTGCTATTTACGTGGCTATTGCTCGTGGTTGGCATTGCGAGTTTTCCCATGCCGCAATAGTCATTTCTAAAACATTCTTCGATGAAGAGCTTGACCTTTTGAAAGCAGCTAGAAAATTTAAGCAGAGTAGCGAGTTTACTTCTTACTTCAACGTAAGGGGTACGGAATTCTGGGTATTTATGCTCGTATTATCGTGCTTGGCTTTTGAGCTATTTCTCTTTTTGCAAATATGGAGTTATACTTTATTACGGCCGTTGTGGTGGAGGGTGTCTTTTTGTGCCTTGCCCTTTTTGATTGGTATTCCTTTATATTGGTGGTACTTAAAAAAGAGAGCGAGCCAGTTTCCAGAGCAGTGTTATTATTCCATACCTAGAAGACCGGGGGCTTCGCCCCTTCAATCTACCCTTAATAAACAGTCTGAGTAAAGAAGATGATTAAGAAGTTCGTACTATTCACCTTAATTATTTCCCTGTTCCTGGGCATATTAAGTCCCAGCTTGGTTCAAGCCCAGGGCGGGCTAACCATCTTAGATAGCTCAGTTCAGCTAGAGTTTCCGACCAAGCTCAACTTCAGTTTATCCATCCAGAGCGGGGTTAATATCACCGATATTCGCCTCCACTACATAGTTGACCAGCTCAGTCATGCCCAGGTAACCAGTGAAGTCTACATTGAATTTGCGCCGGCTAATGAGATTGACGCTAGCTGGACCTGGGACATGAGAAAAACAGGTGGGCTGCCCCCCGGCTCCCGTCTTGAGTATTGGTGGACGGTAGAAGATGCCCAGGGGGACAAGACGGAAACTATTCCAGTTCAGGTTCAATTTGATGACACCCGTTATCCCTGGCGCAGTTTAACTGATGGTGAGGTAACTATATACTGGTATCAGGGAGACGAGTCTTTTGCCCAGGAGCTAATGATAACAGCACAGGAAGCATTGATGCGATTGGCCGGAGACACCGGTGCCTATTTAGAAAAACCAGTCAAAACCTATATCTATGCTAATACCCAAGATTTGCAGGGGTCAATGATTTATCCTCAGGAATGGACAGGAGGAGCCGCCTTTACCCGACACGGCATCATCGCCATTGGCATCGCCCCGAACAATCTCGCCTGGGGGAAGAGGGCGATGACCCATGAGCTAACCCATTTAGTCATCCATCAGATGACATTTAATCCGTATAATGACCTACCTAACTGGCTCGACGAGGGCCTAGCCATGTATAACGAGGGGGCGCTGAGTTCACAGTTTACCACTCGTCTTAATAAAGCGATAGCTGAGGATAGTCTTATTTCCGTGCGCAGTATCGCTAGCCCCTTTTCCGCCTATGCTGAGCAGTCTATACTTGCCTACGCCCAAAGCTATAGCCTGGTTGAATTTCTCATAAATAATTATGGCAGCGATAAGATGCTAGAACTACTTAATACTTTCAGGCAAGGCAGCAGCTATGACGGAGCCTTGGAAAAGGTGCATGGCTTTGATATGGATGGCCTAGATGCCTTATGGCGAGATTACGTTACTAAGCAATAACAGCCTGCCAAGAAGGTGATGCGTGGTGAAGAAATCATTTACCATTCATGATTTACCTATCTCGGAGCGCCCCCGGGAAAGGCTGCAGAAACTGGGGGTAGATGCCCTATCTGCTCAGGAAATTCTGGCGCTGATTTTGGGCCGTGGTATCGCTGGCGAGTCAGTGATGGTAACCGCCCAGAGGCTATTAAGCCAATTTGGCAACCTGAAGGGAATCGCCAACGCCTCAGTGGAGGAGCTGTCCCAGGTGAAGGGGATTGGCCTGGCCAAGGCCTCTCAGATTAAGGCCGCTTTTGAGTTAGCTAACCGACTTGAGGGTTACTCCGAGGCTGGAGACAAACCACTGGTTAAAACCCCGGAAGAGGTAGTGAATTTGGTGAGGAGCCGGTTAAAAGGCAAGAAGAAAGAGTATTTTCTGGCGCTGCTATTGGACACCAGAAATCAGCTAATCAAAGTAGCAGAGATTTCGGTTGGTAGCCTGGATAGTAGCATTGTTCACCCCAGGGAGGTATTCAGGGAGGCAATCTCAGCTAGTGCTGCCTCAGTTATCTTTGTGCATAATCACCCCTCCGGCGACCCGACGGCTTCGGAAGATGATATAAAGTTAACCAAAAGGCTAACCGAGGTCGGGGAGATTGTGGGTATAGATGTCCTTGACCACATTATAATTGGTGACAAAACCTACCTGAGCCTGAAACGGGAAGGGCTATTTTGAAAAGCAAAGATTTATCCTCCCCCCTCTCCCCCCTCCCTTTTCCACCTATGTCGCTATAAAAGGGCTAAAAATTGATTCTGTGCGTCCTGAGAGCCATTACAAGGTCATTCCCATCTTCCCCAAGCAATCTTAGCCTTTCCTGCTGAATAGCCGTTTCCACCATGGCGGCTTGACAGCAGCCGTCAAAAGCCTTACTTCGCTCTCCAGGTTTCTGATACGTTCTGTGGCAACGCCAAGCTGAGCCGCTAGAGCCAGGTTTTTTTCTTGCAACTCCCTGATAATGTCCATAACTTGGGTAGGGGTCTGGCTAAGGGTATTGTCTACAGGTTTGGGCTTATGAAGCTCGCGAGGCAATGATAAGATTCGGTACTCCTGACCGAAAGGTCCAGGAACCAATTCAGCCTGAATCTTGCCTGATTTAATCAAACGTCTGACTGTTCGGGTGGATACCCCCAGTGACTTTGCTGCCTCGGATATGGTTAAACCCTGCCTTGACATAGGTATTGACAAGTGTATAG
>CAZQZA010000071.1:0-6051 GCA_964597725.1 uncultured Dehalococcoidales bacterium
CGGGTGAAATAAGCCTCAGTCATCGGGGGGTTTTATTCCTTGATGAGCTTCCTGAGTTTGGACATTCACTGCTTGAGGTACTACGCCAGCCTCTGGAAGATAAGTTAGTTACTATCAGCCGGGCTCAGGGTAGCGTAACTTTCCCGGCCAACTTTATGCTGGTGGGAGCTATGAACCCCTGTCCTTGTGGCTACTATGGCGACCCGTTCAGGCAGTGCACCTGCCCTCCCAGTCTGGTCTCCCGGTATCAGAAGCGCATTAGTGGGCCGTTCATTGACCGGGTTGATATCTTTGTTGAAGTGCCCCACATTGACTATGAAAAGCTGGCTGATGACCGGTTGGGTGAGAAATCGGAGGCGGTTCAGGCCCGGGTACAAGCTGCCCGCTCCCGGCAGCAAAGACGCTTTGATGGAACAAGACTAACCTGCAATACTGAAATGACACCGGCCGAGGTCAGGGAGTTTTGTCAGGTGGAAGAGCAAGCTCAGAGTCTACTCAAGGCAGCCATGAAGCAGCTCTACCTTTCTGCCCGTGCCTTCCACCGCATCCTTAAACTAGCTCGCACCATTGCCGACCTGGAAAATGCCGATATAATTAAAGCTAATCACCTGGCGGAAGCCATCCAGTATCGACCGAGACGGATGGTGTAACTCAGTCGGTATATTATGGAGGCAGAGTTCTAGATCTTCAAGAAAGGAGTACCATGTTAGACGAGACTGATGTTAGCCAGGAGAGGAAGTGGCTTGATGAACAGCGTGCTCTAAAGGTGGTAAAAAATCTCCAAAAGAGGAATATAAACGGTCAATATGTGCCAAATCGACAGGAGGCGCTGGCTACCATTCTGGAGATGATTCCACCGGAGGCTGTTGTTGCTCGTGGGGACTCGGTTACCTTTGACCAGCTGGGGGTTATTCCGGAACTGGTAAGGCGCAACAAAAATAGGATTATTGACCCGCTCGAGAGAGATGCCGATGGCTTCTATATTATTGCCCAACGGGAACAGAGGTGGAGAATAGCTAGAGAAGTCTTTTCCGCTGATATATTTCTAGTCGGCACAAGTGCTATCACCCTTGATGGCAAACTGGTCAATATTGATGGCTGGGGGAATAGGGTTTCAGCTATGATATTCGGGCCGGAAAAGGTAATCGTTGTTGTCGGAGTTAACAAGATTGTCAAGGACGTGAACGAAGCCCTGGAACGTATCCATCATTTTGCGGCACCGATGAATGCCAAGCGGCACTATCTAAAACATCACCGAGAGGAATTTGGTGACCTACCTTGCGTCAGGACTGGTAGTTGTGTTGACTGTAACCACCCATCGAGAATCTGCCGTTATACCGTGATTATTGAAGGCGCTATGGCTCGGGAGAAAGGGCGAATAAATGTGGTGCTAGTGGGTGAGGAGTTAGGCATATAGAATCTCAACCCCAGAGCCAGAAGGCACCGCCTATCACCACCATAAGCAAGCCAATAGCAATGAATATCCAGCCGCCTATCTTTAACGCTCCAGGCTCAGGGCGCTCCGGCTCATGCTCCAGGAACTCTCTCATATCGGAGCGAGTAGACAGGGCATCATAGTAACTCCTCTCCTCCCTCTTGCTCCAGAAAATTGAGGCTATACCAAGGATGACAAATAGACCACCCATACCCATCAAAATAAAGTAGTCAGGCATACCCACCTTCTCCCTGTGGAAGCGCCCTCTAGTGATAACTATAGACGTTTTTGCCGCTGTTTTCAAGCGGTCTTATTTAATCTCCGCAGTGGCACCGGCAGCTTCCAACTTCTGCTTTATGGTAGCTGCCTCATCCTTATTAATCCCTTCCTTGACTGTGGCTGGAGCACTTTCCACCAGGTCTTTAGCTTCCTTCAAGCCTAAGGTGGTCAGCTCCCGCACTGCCTTAATTACGCTAATCTTATTTGCTCCTATGTCTTTAAGAGTCACCGTAAACTCTGTCTGCTCTTCGGCTGCTGGAGCGGCAGCTTCAGCGACCGGTGCGGCGGCTACTGCTGGGGTAGCGGCACTAACGCCAAACTCGGTCTCCAGAGCTTTTACCAGGTCCGCCAATTCCATTACGGTCATGTTCTTAATGGTAGCCATTATTTCGTTAACTGTTGACTTCTCCTTGGCTGGAGACTCCTGCTTGGCAGCAGCTGCTTTAGCCTTCTTAGGTTTCTCGGTAACTTGCTCGGTGGGCTGTTCGCCCGTAGTTGTTTCTCTACCAGTAGTTTCTACTTCATTTTCCGACATTTTTTACTCTCCCTCCAGTTGTTGAATTCTAGCTTGTAGCACGTTGACGAGGCCTCTCATCGGGGTGGTAAGATGACTGAGTAGAATAATTATAGGACTCTGCATTCCACCCACAATCCTGGCCAGTAACACCTCTCTTGATGGTAATGTAGACAGTGTCATCACATCTCTTGCGGTAAGTAACCTATCGCTTAGAAAACCTCCCTTAATACGCATGGCTTCCTTTGAAGTGCTGATATACTCAGCCAGCGCTCTAGCTGGCCCGGTTATCTCGCCATAGCTAAAGGCAATAGATGTTGGGCCATTAAAAAAGCTAACTAATTCATTCCTGCCTGCCCTTTCCGCAGCGAACCGAGCTAGGGTATTCTTAATTACCTTATACTCAATACCCAGTTCCCTGAGGCTACGCCGTAGCCCAGTCATCTCTGGAGCTGATAGTCCCCGGTAGTCGGCGAAGATACCAACACTACAGGTGGAAAGAATCTCCTGTAGGTTATCTATAATCTGTGACTTCTTTTCTCTAGACATCTTTTATTACCCCCTGACTATAACCATGAGCATTCATATTAAAAAAGCCTTTGTGCCGAGACACAAGGGCTTACGACTAACAGAATTCCTTTTAGAGAGAGCTGTTAGTTTGCAGTCCAAGCTTGCCTCGGCAGGCACATTAGTTTAAGCCCAAATCGGCACCTGCTGTCTCAGGACAATATCGAACCCCACCTAGAAAACTGTTAAACTACTAGTCAAGCCTCTTTAGTATAGCCACAGTGGCTATACTAAGTCAAGTAAGGGTATCAGCTGGAACTTAAGGACAGGGTAGTTTTGAGGTCCAGCGTTATACCAGGTCCCATAGTACTAGCCAGGAAGGCAGTCTTAACATACTGGCCCTTGACTCCGCTGGGTTTGGCCTTGACCACGGCCTCTATCACTGCCGTCAGGTTTTCCATCAATTTATCGGCCTCAAAACTAACCTTACCCAAAGGAACATGAATAATGGCTGTCCTATCTAGCTTAAATTCCACCCGACCTTTGCGGGCATCATCAATGACTCGAGGTAAATCATCAGCCGGTACCACCGTTCCTGACTTAGGATTAGGCATTAGTCCTTTCCTACCCAGAACCTTCCCCAGCTTTCCCACCTTACCCATCATATCGGGAGTAGCCATAGCAATATCAAAATCTACCCAGCCAGTCTCAATCTGTTTAATCAACTCATCACTACCCACATAATCTGCCCCGGCGCTAGAAGCAATCCTTTCCGCCTCGCCTTGAGCAAAAACCAGAACTCGGACCTTTTTCCCAAGTCCGTGCGGTACGAGAGCGACGCCACGTACTTGCTGGCTGGCATTTCGTGGGTCAACTCCCATCTGAAGGTGAAGTTCAACCGTCTCGTCAAATCGGGCATGAGCCGCCTGCTTAGCCAGCTCAATAGCTTCCTGAGGAGGATAAGCCTTTGTCTTGTCCACTAATTTAGCTGCTTCTTTATAGTTTTTGCTGTGTCTTGCCATTTTTCCTTACTCTATCTCAATTCCCATACTACGAGCCGTGCCTTCAATAATTCGTTCCGCTCCTTCGGTGCTAGTAGCATTCAGGTCCTTAGCCTTCAGTTGAGCTATTTCCCGAAGCTTATCTCGGGATAATACTCCAACCTTTTCATGACCCGAAGCACTAGACCCCTTTTCTACACCTGCTGCCTTCCTCAACAAATCAGTGGCTGGTGGGGTTTTGGTGATAAAGGTAAATGTTCCATCAACAAAAACAGTTATGTCTACAGGAATAATAGAACCAGCCTGCGAAGCAGTCCGCTCATTGTACTCCTTACAGAAGGCCATAATATTAATCCCGTGCTGACCTAACGCCGGCCCTACTGGAGGTGCTGGGTTGGCCTTCCCCGCCTCAATCTGTAGTTTAATCACCGCTTTAACCTTTTTCGCCATGGTATTCCTTAACTATAAAATCTAGATTTAGAGCTTCTCCATCTGTAGGAAGTCAAGCTCTACTGGTGTTTCCCGCCCAAAAAGGGAAAGCAGCACCTTAGCCTTACCCTTATCCGGGCTTATTTCATCCACCACTCCGACAAAATCAATAAAAGGACCATCAATCACCCGAATACTCTGCCCTTGACGGAAGCCAGCCTTAACCCTTGGTGCTTCAGCCACCATCTGTTTCAAGATCTGGTCAACTTCGTCTTCCTTGAGTGGAGTTGGCTTATTACCACTACCAACGAAACCGGTGACACCAGGGGTATTGCGCACTACATTCCAACTCTGGTCAGTCATTCTCATCTGGACAATGATATAACCAGGGAGTATTTTCTTAGTCACTGTGCGCCTTTGCCCATTTCTAATCTCAATCTCCTCCTCGGTCGGTATTATTACCTGGGAGATCTCATCTCCGGTATCCATGAACTTGATGCGTTGCTCTAAATTCCGTTTGACCCGTTCCTCATACCCCGAGTAGGTATGAACTACGAACCATTGCTTTTGGTTTTCCGCCACAAACAACCTCGCCAAAATAAAGGTTTTTGAAAAAGCACAAAAGTGTTCCCTAGCCGGTAACTTTTAGCTTAGACTGGGAAACCACCATGTCCTATCCACCCAGAAAAAGTTTGTCAATTAGTTGAGTAAAGCCATAGTCAAGTGCCCCCAAGAGTATACCCATAGCAGCGGCAACAATCAGTACTAGAGTTGTCAAGTAAATAGCCTCTCGTCTGGTGAGCCAGACAACCTTCTTTAACTCGGCTATAATGTCCCCGATGAATCTAAATCTTGAACCAATTCGCTTGGTAATAGCAGTCTGCTGTGTCATAGAAAGAATTTTACCTATCTCTTAGTCACTGACCTATTTTATCTCCCTGTGGAGTCGGTAAGCACGACAACGGGGGCAATATTTCCTAAGCTCCAGTCGCTGGGGGTCATTCCTTCTATTCTTAGTAGTAGTATATGTCCGCTCCTTGCACTCGGTACAGGCAAGATGAATAATAACCCTCGCTTCAGTTTTTCTCGCCATAATTATTCTATAATGCGGCTAAAGCTACCAGCGCCTACCGTCTTACCCCCTTCCCGAATAGCAAATCGCAGACCCTTCTCCAAGGCCACAGGGTAAATAAGCTTTATCTTCATGGTTATGTTATCACCAGGCATAACCATCTCTACCCCTTCTGGTAGCTCAATGCTTCCGGTAACATCGGTTGTTCTGATGTAAAATTGAGGCTTATATCCATTGAAGAAGGGTGTATGTCGGCCTCCCTCTTCCTTACTCAAAACATACACCTCAGCCTCGGCATAGGTATGTGGCTTAACAGAGCCAGGAGCGGCCAGCACCTGCCCTCGCTCTATATCTTCCCGGTCTACACCTCTAAGCAGAATGCCTACTGCATCCCCGGGTTCAGCATAATCTAAGGTCTTATGAAACATTTCTAGGCTGGTCGCCACTATCTTGCGCGGCTCATGGTGTAAACCCACTAGCTCAATGTCTTCCCCAGGTTTAATGACGCCCCGTTCTACCCTACCGGTCGGTACCGTACCTCGACCCTTGATGCTAAAAACATCCTCTACTGGCATCAAGAACGGCTGGTCTTTGGGTCTTACCGGGGTGGGGATATATTCATCTACGGCATCGAGTAGCTTCCAGATGCCACTGCACCATGGGCATTCCCTCTTGCCGCAGCCACATTCAAGAGCTTTAAGCGCGCTTACCCTTATCACTGGTATCTCATCACCGGGGAAATTATACTTGCTAAGTAGCTCCCTTACCTCTATCTCCACCAGCTCTAGAAGCTCCTCGTCTTCCATCATATCGA
>CAZQZA010000072.1:0-6028 GCA_964597725.1 uncultured Dehalococcoidales bacterium
CGTAGCGGGCATGGATTTCCACCTGCGAGGCAATCTGGTTGGACAGAATTCTAACCCCATCCTCCACCACTGCGGCTGCGGTTTCATCACAAGAGGTCTCAATACCGAGGACTTTCATACCCCCAATTATAGCATAGCTGTCATTAGTGAAATAACCTAGCTTGTTGCTATATGCTATAGACAGCCTCTTTACTCTGAATTTGGCAATATGCTTTCGTTGGAGGTGCCTATCCCTTTTTCTTCTCCAGTCCCTTCTCCTTTACAAATGCCTTTGTGCGCTTACTTATCTCATCAGCTTTAGTGAGCAGATAGAGCATGGCACCTAGACACACAAGGAAAATGCCAACGCCAATAGGTCCTGTCCAAAATAGGACTAGCCACATATCCATTTCTTCCTCCTTTCATTGACCATTAACTCTTATTGCCAGATTATATTTGGGGCTTATAGAAAAGTCAAGAGAGGGGTGCGCTGGCAAAAACCCATTTCGCAACGAGGTAAATCTTTTCCTTTGACACGCCTATTAGCTAATGCTATGATGAACTAGATGGGAACAAACTGGAGGGTCTTGTTTAGCACGGGGAGTGGGGTGATATTTATATATGTCTGGCATTGAAACACTTTATTTGGTGTTGCTTGTTATTTGTCTTCTTTTGTCAGCCTTCTTTTCCGGCTCCGAGACTGCCTTTATTTCCTTACAAAGATTCCGGGTAGAGCATCTGGTTGAGACTAAGGTTAAAGGCGCCAAGCGAGTAGCTAGAATGATTGAGCGGCCGGAGAAGTTCCTCTCTACTGTCCTTTTGGGGAATAATTTTGTCAACACTGCGGCGGCGGCTCTAGCCACCATTTTGGCGGTATCTGTCTGGGGGGAAGAGTGGGGGATACTCATTGCCACCATCGGGGTAACCATTATCCTCCTCATATTCTGTGAGACTACTCCCAAAACTATAGCTACCCGTCATGCTGAGAAACTATCTCTTCTATTTGTGCGAGTAATAGAGGCGATTGCCTGGTTGTTTACTCCCTTCGTGGCCATCTTGAGCTGGATTGCTTCCGGCTTCACTAAACTGTTTGGTGGAACACCGGTGCCTCGCTCTCTGGTCAGTGAGGAGGAAATTCGCACTATGATAACAGTGGGGCACAGGGAAGGGACGGTGGAGGAGGAGGCGGCCGAGATGTTGCACAAGGTTTTTGAGTTTGGCGACCGACCAGTTTTTGAAGTCATGGTGCCACGCCCCGAAGTAATATGCATTGAGCAGGGCTCCAAAATAGCCGATTTCCTTACTCTTTATGCTGAGTCGCCCCTGTCCCGTTTCCCGGTATATAAAGAAAACATGGACACTGTAGTGGGTATCCTTTCGGTAAAGGATGTGCTTATGGCCTTGGCTAAGGACACTATTGATGACCAAAGTACCATTGATGACTTGATTCGCCCGGCTTACTTTACTCCTGTAACCAAGCGTATCAACGAGCTTTTTGTTGAAATGCGTGATAAGAACTACCGCGTGGCAGTGGTGGTAGACGAGTATGGTGGTACTGCTGGTATAGTTAGCCTTAGCCGTTTAATGGAGGAAATTGTTGGTCCGGTAGGGGATGAGCTGGCAGCGGTGGAAAAGGAGTATGAGATAATCAATGAGTACACCTTTCAGATTGATGGTGGCATGCGTATTGAGGAAGTAAATGAAGAGATGGACGTGGCATTGCCCGAGGGGGATGACTATGAAACTGTAGCTGGATTTGTGCTTCACCTTTTGGGCCATATACCGAGACAGGGTGAGCAACTGAGGTATAAGGGCTTGAAACTGGTGGTAACCAAAATGCGGGGGCTTAAAATCGAGGAAATTCTACTGACCAAGGAGAGACATGGTAAGGAAAGACCCGCAGCGTCTACGGATTAGATTTTGCCGGGGAGAAGAGGTAAAATTTATCTCCCACTTGGATATTATGCGCTTGTGGCAAAGAGCACTTCACCGGGCTGGTGTATCCCTTGCCTACTCAGAAGGATTTAGCCCCCACCCTCGAATATCATTGGCGGCGCCACTGCCCATAGGGGTAACTAGCGAAGCCGAGCTAATGGACATCTTTGGCACCAGGTGGGTTTCTCCCCACTTCTTCATTAAAGCGGTAAGCCAACAGCTACCACCTGGCGTTGAAATACTACAGGTGTATCAAATAGCCCTGAGTCTGCCATCTCTACAATCACAGGTTCGCTATGCCGAATATAGGGTTGAAGTGGAGACGGAGAAGGAGCGAAAGGATATAGAGGCAACGCTTACTTCTCTGCTCTCGTTAAAGCATCTGCCCTGGCAACACCAGAGGGATACCGGCACCAGACATTATGACCTGCGGGCTTTAGTTGATGACCTGTGGCTTACTAGCTGGTGTTACCCGCATTGTACCATAGGTATGAGACTACGTTGTGATAGTAGCGGTTCGGGAAGACCGGAGCAGGTTACCACTGCCCTCGGCTTTGCTGAACACCCCCAGTCCATACACCGCACTAAGCTAGTGCTAAGAACAAGCTAAGAAGGAGAATAGTTGGTAAAGGTTATATTAGTCAGACATGGCGAGACCGATTGGAATCGGGCAAGGCGCATTCAAGGTGGTGGTAGCGATACCCAGCTAAATGAAAGGGGGCGGCAGCAGGCAGAAAGCCTAGCCCTGAGACTGAAGCAGGAAAAGATTCAGGCTATCTATTCCAGCCCACTACAGCGGGCTCAGGATACCGCTCGGGCCATTGCTCATTACCACCAGCTACCGGTAGAGTTCGAACCATCCCTGAAGGAGATTGGGGTTGGTGAATTAGAAGGGATGTTTATCGCTGATGTGGCTGAGCACCTCAGCGAGCTTTTAATCATGCATAGTCAGAGCAACGAATTGCCCCGACTACCTGGTGGAGAGTCGCTGACTGAGGTACAGCAAAGGGTATGGCACACTATCCAGCGTCTGGTTGATAGGCATAGTGACGGGATATTGGTAGTCGTCGGTCACTACTTCTCTATTCTGACCGCTGTGTGCTCGGTACTTAACCTACCCCTATCTCAAATAGATAAACTCAGGCTAAAGTCAGGCAGTATTAGCATTATCACCTTTGACGAACAAGCCACTCGCTTAACACTGTTTAATGATACCTGCCATCTAGCTAGTATTGAGTCATAGGCTTCCATAGCTAGTTTGCCTTTTCTTACCTCAGCTACCTATAATAGCTTAAACGGCTATGGCAAGGAAAAGACAACAATTACCAGAACGAGTACTACACTTCATCCAGAAGCATCACCTGGTATCAAGACAGCAGCCACTGCTGGTAGCCGTATCCGGTGGGCCGGATTCAGTCTGCCTGGTACATATTCTGGCTAAGCTCCAGAAAGAGCTAGGCATAAAGCTCCACGTAGCCCACCTTGACCACCAGTTGCGAGGCGCTGAGTCTGCGGCTGATGCCCGGTATGTTGCCGACCTGGCTCGTCGCCTTGGTATCCCGGCTACTATTGAACAGCGTGATGTAAAGGCTTTTAAGGCTCAGCAACATGTCTCACTAGAAGAGGCAGCGCGAGAGGTAAGATATGCCTTTCTGGCTCAGGTAGCCAGGTCTATCGAGGCCAGCCGGGTGGCAGTAGGACATACCGCTGATGACCACATAGAGACCATATTGATGCACCTAATCCGAGGAACAGGAACCAGAGGGCTTCGTGGGTTAGAGCCAAGCACCGTGTGGCCATCAACACCAAACGGACTCATCGTAATAAGACCGCTACTTGAGGTAAGCCGACAGGAGACAGCTGACTATTGCCACCACCACCAGCTTGCACCCCGGATTGATGCTTCCAACCTATCACTATCCCCATTAAGAAATAGAATCCGTCATCAACTCCTGCCTCTGCTCCAGAGTTATAACCCTCGGGTAGCTGAAGCCTTGCGGCGGACTGCCCGTATTACTGGTGATGACCTTGCCTATCTAGATAGTGAAATTGCCCGATTGTGGGATGAGGTTGTCCAAAAGCAAGGAAACGTAATTTCTCTGGATAAGGAACGATTTCTTGAGTTACCTTCGGCTCTAAAGCGGCACCTGCTTCGGGGAGCAATAGAAGAACTGTTAGGTAACCTCAAGGATATTGAGGCACGCCACATTGAAGAGATAATGGCTGCTTTAATCAAACCAGCCGGAAAAAGAATCAGCCTGCCGGGAGGTTTAATCTTTTCTATAGAATACGACAGGTACCTGTTGGCTCCAGACCC
Organism: uncultured Dehalococcoidales bacterium; assembly: GCA_964597725.1. Lineage (GTDB taxonomy): Bacteria > Chloroflexota > Dehalococcoidia > Dehalococcoidales > JAUVZE01 > CAZNEL01. The sequence goes on from CAZQZA010000072.1 coordinate 4,232, forward strand.
GGCAGTTTTATCCCCATTCCCTGTTCTGGAAACTGAGTTTACACTAAAGATAGCCGGTGAAACCTGTCTATCTGGCTGGCGTACTGAGGCAACAATTATACCACCAGAAGCAATGCAAGATGACGCCAGTGGCTATAAAGCCTACCTTGACTTGGATAAAACTGGAGATAAACTTACAGTACGACCTCGCCAGCCCGGTGACCGATTTCAGCCACTGGGCATGAGCCAACCCAAGAAGCTAGGAGAGTTTATGATTGATGCCAAAATCCCTCAGACTTGGCGCCAGCGGATTCCTATTGTCTGCTCACCCCAGCATATCCTGTGGGTCGTGGGCTGGCGCATAGATGAGCGGGTAAAGGTAACTGAATTTACAAGGCAGATTTTGTGTCTAAAATTTGAGTGTATCTAGACCTCTGACACTACTTCGTTTACTACCCTGATTCTCTGCCTAGCACCTCTTTACCTGCCTTAGTTATCCTTATGAGCTCAACCATTCTCCTCGCCAGTCGGCGCGCTGACCTCAACCCGTATTCATCCTTAAGAACCATAAGCTTATCATCGGGAACGAACTTTCCAGTGCCGCTAAGGCTAGAAACTGCACCGGCACCTAAGGAAGCACCCCGCTCATGAGCGGTTAGCATCCCCAATGATGAGAAGGCGAAATTCAGGCTAAGCAGAGTAGTTTCCACACCGCCATGCCTATACCAGCCTACGGCAAGGGCACCACTAACCTTCCCTTTGAGCCAACCACGATAATAATTTCCATAGACAAAGGCACGAAGCCTATCAATAAAACAAGCCATCCGTCCCGAAAGACGGGCGAAGTAAACCGGCGATGCCAGTAATAGGCCGTCTGCCTCTACTAGCAATGGATAGATTGCATTCATATCGTCGTTCTGTTGACAGAACTGCCCCGGTTTCTGTCCGGTAAGGCACCAGTTACAGTGCTGGCAATCACCGATATCCTTTCCGGAAAGGAAAACTGCCTCGGTTTTGACACCTTCCATCTCCCTGGCTGCTTTCAGAGTCGCCTCTAAAAATACCTCAGTGTTTCCTTGTTTTATCGGGCTGCCGCAAACGCCCAGAATCTTTATTCCCATCACCACCTCTGGTTACATCACCAAACCTTGGGTTCGACCAATTCGTTGGTTTTTCTCCAGCGAAGCCACAGAGCGCCGGCGGTTACCATCATCGCCCACGTCGCAATAAATATTCCCACTTGGACGTTCGTCATTACACCCGAAACAAGGAGAACAGCGCTATAGTTTATGAAGGCATGTGTGAAGGAGGCCAGGAGGTAGAACTGCCAGCCCCAACCCTTAGCCAGGCCATATCCAGCCAGCGCACTGGCGGCGATATGAAAGGCGACGGCAAAGAATCTCTCCCAGAATCCAGCCAGTGCCATCAGCCCGCCGGTTTGCACCGCTTCCCAGCTCCAGCCAGAGGCAAAAATCTGACCATGCGCCCACACTGCCTCAAAAACACCAAGACCTAACCCGGCTACCGCCCCGATTGCCAGCCCCAGTTTGGGGTCAATATTTCTGCCCTTACGCCACCAGTAGACAACCACTGGTAGGAGCTTAGACCCCTCCTGAACCAGTCCACTGAGGAGTATTTGGGGTACGCTGGCAAGTAGGAGCCAGCGCATGATGGTTTCCTGGCTCCAGAAATGCCCCAACGCTTGCCCGGCCCAGGCCTGGAGGGGAATTTGAACAAAGGTAACAGCCACCAGAGATAGCATGGCACTGCCGGCAAGGACTGCCCAGGCCCATGGCTTCTTAAGAATTGGCGTCCAGT
>CAZQZA010000073.1:0-4494 GCA_964597725.1 uncultured Dehalococcoidales bacterium
GCTGCCGAACTACCTCGGCTGCCATAGGGGCATTAATAGTGGACACCCCACCCACCGGAAGCAGCAGCACATCCACATTGTCTATCTCCTCTACCTGCTCCGCAGTAAGCACGTGCCCCAGGTCACCAAGATGGCATACCGATACCTCATCTACCTCCATAATATAAACGGTATTTCTACCCCGTTTTCTTCCCCTCTCAGCATCGTGGAAAGTAGCCACCCCTATAACCAAGACACCTCTAATTTCATATTCGCCAGGTCCGGTAATCAGTTTCGGTCCGCCACTTACGCCCTGAACATAGGAATGACCCGGGTGCTGATGACTTACAGTTACAATATGAGCGGTAGGTTTGCCTAATGAGTAACCTAAATCCGGTGGGTAAGGGTCAGTAACAACTGTGGCATGACTACCTCTAATCCTGAAACAAGAATGACCTAACCAAGTAATATCCATTATCTTATATCTTAGCCTTTGTCTGTCTAAATATAGCATAGGTGAGCATACTGGTCAATTGATATAATTAACCGAGGGGTAGAGATTAATAATACCCCGACTCTCTTGACAAGTAGTGACTGGGATGTTAAATTAAATGGTAATTAGCAGTCTCAAGCTTTGACTGCTAACAGGAGGTGGAGATGTTACCTCCCAGAAGACAAGCGATACTCAAATCTATAGTTGGGCAATATATTGTCCGGGCAACGCCAGTGCCATCACAGAGCTTGATCAATGACCAAGAGTTGGGAGTAAGTTCGGCCACCATCCGCAATGAGATGATGCATCTAGAAGAGACGGGCTACATTATCCGTCCCCACCCTTCAGCCGGGAGTATACCTACCGATAAGGGCTACCGCTACTATGTGAACTCCCTAAGTGACATCGATCTTCCCTTAACCGAGCAACGTTTAATAAATCACCTTTTCCATCAGGTGGAGAGGGAACTGGAGGAATGGCTAAGCCTAACGGCAACCATTACCGCTCAGTTGGCTCAAAATATGGCTGTAGTTACCATATCCAAGCCGGTAAACTGCCAACTCAAGCACCTGGAGCTAGTCGCTCTGCACGATTCGCTGGCACTGGTTGTCCTTGTCCTTCATGGAGCCAAGGTGAGGCAGCAGCTAATAACTTTTGACCAAGTTATATCTCAATTTGAGCTAACGGCTATTGCCAACAAACTAAATGCTGCTTATTCTAACTTGACCCAACTGCAGATTTTAGCTAAAGCCATCGAGCTCTCCCCGGCTGAACAGCAGATAACTGATTGCTTGTTAAAGGTGATGCTGGTTGAAGATGAACAGGAATATGAAGAACCCTACCTCAACGGTCTGCACTTTATGCTTAACCAGCCAGAATTCGCCCATAGCAACAAGATACTAGCCCTACTGGAGCTAATTGAGCACCGAAGGCTGTTGAGGACTATCATTCCCGGCAAGCTACACTATCATCAAGTGGAGGTAGTTATAGGTAAGGAAAACGAGGCAGAGGTCATCCATGACTACAGCGTGGTGGTCAGCCACCATGGTCTTCCTGAAGGAACCATTGGCACTATAGGCGTAATTGGGCCTACTCGAATGCCCTATGCCCGTACCATCTCTACAGTAAACTATCTATCCTCGGTGTTGAGTAGACTGATGGCAGAGCTGTATAGAGAAGAAAAATACTTGCCGGGTTAGTCCAGCATGATGCCGACTGATAAGGAGTAAATGACAGAGGAGAGTTAACTAGAGGCTTCGCCTCTCTTATATAACCCTTCCCCCTCTCCTTTAAAGGAGAGGGAACCAAGGAGGTAAGGTAAATAAAATGAAACATCAAGAGTCAGAAGACCCAAACAGCCAGATAGAACCAGAGGTGGCTGAGATAGAGTATATAGGAACATTGAAGCAGGCTCTAGCTGAAGAAAAGGCGAAGGCGGAAGAGCACTTGGCCGGCTGGCAAAGAGCCCAGGCAGACTTTATGAACTACAAACGACGCACCGAGCAGGAAAAGGAGGAAATCGGCAAATTCGCCAACTCTATCCTTATGCTTAACCTGCTGCCTATTCTTGATGATTTGGAACGGGCTCTTACCTCTATCCCACCCCGTCTAGCTAAACTTAGCTGGGTAGATGGTATCAGACTTATCGAGCGTAAGCTCCGGGCAAGCCTGGAGGCACAAGGGCTATCCCAGATTGAGGCACTGGGTGAACCATTTGACTCCAACCTACACGAAGCGGCGAGAATGGATAAAGGTAGAGAAGGAATCGTTATTGAGGAGATACAAAAGGGCTACAAGTTACACGATAGAGTTATTCGCCCATCAAAAGTAGTAGTGGGCAATGGGGAAGAATAGGAGGAGAAAAAGGAGGAACAAACTATGGCCAAGGTTATAGGTATTGATTTAGGCACAACCTTTTCAGCGGTGGCAGTGATGGAAGCCGGCGAACCGATAATTATTCCCAGTGCTGAAGGCGGTCGCACCACCCCATCCGTAGTAGCGATGAGTAAGACCGGTGAACGTTTGGCAGGACAGGTAGCCAAACGCCAGGCTATCACCAACTCAGAAAATACCATCTTCAGCATCAAGCGCCTGATGGGACGCAAGTTCGACGAGCCAACAGTGGAATATGACCGGAAGCTTCTACCCTTCAAGATAGCCAAGGCGGCTAACGGTGATGCTAAAGTGGTGATGGGCAACAAGGAGTATAGCCCGCCTGAAATCTCGGCTATGATTCTACAAAAACTCAAAATGGATGCTGAGGCTTACCTTGGCGAGAAGGTTACCGAAGCTGTGATTACCGTGCCTGCCTATTTCAATGATAGCCAGCGGCAGGCAACCAAGGATGCCGGCAAGATCGCCGGGCTTGAGGTTCTCAGAATCATCAACGAGCCCACTGCGGCCTCGCTCGCCTATGGCCTGGATAAGAAGAAGGATGAGACCATTGCTGTATATGACCTGGGCGGTGGCACCTTTGATATATCCATTCTGGAGCTGGGCGAGGGCACCTTTCAGGTGAAGTCGACCAATGGTGACACTCATCTCGGCGGCGATGACTTTGATCAGAAGGTTACCAACTGGCTGTGCGACGAGTTCAAAAAGGACCAGGGGATTGACCTGCGGCAGGATCGTATGGCGCTGCAACGGCTTAAGGAAGCGGCGGAGAAGGCTAAGTGTGAGCTATCCACGGTGCAGAAGACGGAGGTTAACCTTCCCTTTATAACCGCAGACGCAAGCGGCCCCAAGCATCTCAACATAGACCTTACCCGGGCCAAGCTGGAGCAACTGGTGGGTGACCTCGTAGAGCAGACTATGGCACCCTGTCGGCAGGCGCTGGAAGATGCCGGCATTAAATCGACTCAGTTGGATGAGGTGGTCCTGGTTGGGGGGCAGACGCGCATGCCGTTGGTGCAGGAGAAGGTGAAGCAAATCTTCGGCAGGGAGCCCAATAAGGGGGTTGACCCGGATGAAGTGGTAGCCGTTGGTGCGGCAATACAGGCAGGGGTGCTTAAGGGGGATGTTGGTGACGTGCTCTTGCTGGATGTCACCCCGCTCACCCTGGGCATCGAGACCCTTGGCGGGGTGATGACCCCGCTCATCTCCCGAAATACTACAATCCCCACAGCGAAGAGTCAGGTCTTCTCCACTGCTGCCGATAACCAGCCCAGCGTGGAGATTCATGTGCTTCAGGGGGAGCGCAGCATGGCCGCTGACAATAAGACGCTGGGGCGGTTTATGCTCGATGGCATTATACCTGCTCCGCGGGGTATGCCTCAGGTCGAGGTTACCTTCGACATAGATGCTGATGGTATTGTGAGCGTTAAGGCGCAGGATAAAGGTACGGGTAAGGAGCAGAAGATCGTAATTACCGCATCAAGCGGTCTCTCCAAGAAGGAGATAGAGCAGATGCAGCGGGAGGCGGAGCAGCATGCTGCGGATGACGCCAAGCGCCGCGAGGAGGTGGAGACCAGAAACCAGGCCGATACCCTGGCCTATACTGCGGAAAAGACGCTCCGGGAACAGGGGGAAAAGGTGCCTGCAGACCTCAAGCAGCAGGCCGAGGACAAGATCACCCAGGTGCGCTCAGCACTTCAGGGGAGCGACATAGCTGAGGTGCAACGCACCATGCAGGAGCTATCGACAATATTACAGCAGGTGGGCTCCTCTGTATATCAAGCGCCGCCATCCGGGGAGGAAGCGCCTACCGGCGAGGAGGAGCCACCCAAGAGCGATGAAGGGACTGTGGAGGGTGAGTTCCGCGAAGTCTAGGCATCGCTTTTTTAGTCCATAGCGCTTTGTGACAACCCTGGTTTCCTTTCATACTGCGAGGGCTACTATTATGTGAGCCAGGAGGTTCAATCCAGATAGAAGATGGGGCGGGGGACTATCCTCCGCCTTTTTACTTATGATCTGTGGGTTATTCGCTGAGCGCCGCGCTTTACGTCATTTAGAGGATCACGATTAAGGCTTAAGTAGCTGCTGACTTCGGCCGACGCTTCGGCCCAAGTCAGGGTCGCACTGAC
>CAZQZA010000073.1:4594-5994 GCA_964597725.1 uncultured Dehalococcoidales bacterium
TGGAGAGGATAGTGGATACCTCAGATGAGTGGATCGTGACCCGCACCGGCATCAGGGAACGGCGCATCGTAGCTGATGACGAAACGGCATCGACCATGGCAGTAGCGGCGGGACGGGGTGCGCTTGAAGTTGCCCGGCTTTCGCCAGACCTCCTCGATATGGTAATAGTGGCAACCAATAGCCCGGACAGGATAATGCCAGCCTCCGCCGCACTGGTGCAACATGCCCTGGGTGCTAAGAAGGCCGCAGCCTTCGACATCGTTGGCGCGTGCAGCGGATTTATCTATGCCCTGGTTAGCGCTTATCAATATATCGCCGCGGGCGCCTACCGGAATATCCTGGTGGTGGCAAGCGAGGCAATAAGCCGTGCCTTAAACTGGGAAGACCGATCAACCTGTGTGCTTTTTGGTGATGGCGCCGGGGCAGTGGTGGTGCAAGCAAATGAACATGCAACAGACATGCTGAGCTTTGTGATGGGAAATGACGGCTCGGGTGCCGACCTTCTATACATTAACCATCCCTGCGGCCTGCCAGCCAGTACAAGTAGTGATAGGCGCTACTATATGATTATGGAGGGGAGGGAGGTATTCAAGTTTGCGGTTAGGGCCATGGCTGAAGCCTCAAAGCAGGTGATAGATGCTGCTGGACTCAATATATCGGACATAGATCTCTTTATCCCCCATCAGGCAAACGATCGCATCACAAAGGCGGCGATAAAGGCACTGGATATTCCCGAGGATAGGGTTTTTAAAAATCTCGAGCGCTATGGGAACCTATCGGCGGCATCGCCTGCAGTAGCCCTTTGCGAAGCGGCGGAGCAGAAAAGGCTCAAAGCAGGCGACCTGGTGGTTCTGGTTGCCTTTGGTGCCGGCCTGTCCTGGGCTGCGATGGTGCTGCGCTGGCAGCCGGGAGGCCCGGTTAAACGTGACGGTTAAGGCTAGATATCAACTGATAAGAGACCAAATTCTCCTCGACAAAGTTGCTATAGAGCGAAAAATGAAAAGAAAGGAGTGGTGAATGCAAGCAAGAGCCCTTACCATGATGGATGCGCTCTTCCCTAGGGCAACCCTGGCGCGCGATATGCTTCTCATCTTCGGTTTCGTCGCTGTCACCGCGCTCGGTGCACAGGTTGCCTTCTACATTGGCCCGGTCCCCATAACCGGGCAGACCTTTGCCGTGCTTATTGCCGGGGCACTCTTGGGCAGTAAGCGGGGCGCATTGAGTCAGCTTACCTACTTAGGGATGGGAGCCATGGGTGCCCCTATCTTTGCCGGATGGCAGGGAGGCCCCGCCGTGCTCATGGGCCCCACAGGAGGATACCTCGTAGGCTTTGTTGCCGCTGCCTTCGTAGTGGGATTCCTCGCGGAGCGGGGGTGGGACCGCCGCACCTGGAGCATGGC
>CAZQZA010000074.1:0-5856 GCA_964597725.1 uncultured Dehalococcoidales bacterium
GATGGTCACCGCTCCGACCTATCGGAGTACAGAACTCGGCTTACAGGTTTACTTGGCCCTTTCCTGTCTACGGGTTATGTATTTGGTGGGTTAACTCTCGTGCAGTATATGATCTTATTACCGAACAAAATGGTACGTTAAGGTAAGGAGGTAAAAACCTATGTATCTTTTGAAAGGCATAAGAGTAGTTGACCTGACAGCAGCTGTTGCCGGGACTAGTGCCACAATGGTTTTAGCTGATTTGGGTGCTGATGTGATAAAGATTGAGCCCCCAAAAGGTGAGCATTACCGCTATGCCATAGATGGTGCTTTCTTATTGGCCTTCAATCGAAACAAGCGCGATTTAGCCTTAGATTTAAAAGCCCCAGAAGGACAAGAAATAGCGCTAAGACTTGCTAGCCAAGCAGATGTTTTGATGGAGAATTTTACCCCCGGGACTGCAGAGAAACTTGGGTTGGGGTACGAGAAAGTATCTCAGCTAAATCCTAGTATAATATATTGTTCGGTTTCTGGTTTTGGACAGGATGGCCCCTACAGCCAACGCCCCGCCTATGACCCCTCAGTGCAGGCAATGGGAGGCATTATGATAGCCACTGGCGAACCAGAGGGAAAGCCTTGCCGGCAACAGACTTCTCTTGTTGATACGAGTGCCGGTATGTACGGTGTTATTGCTATTTTGGCAGCACTGATTGATAGAGAAAAAACCGGGAAGGGGTGTCGCATAGATGTTGCCCTGTTGGATACTGCCATATTTGCGATGAACTACCATTTGGCCTATTATTCACTCTCAGGCAATATACCGAGGAGATTGGGCTCTGGAAGTGAAGCTTGGGTACCTTATGCAGCTTTCGATACCAAAGATAGGCCGGTGTGGATTGGTATTTCGTCGGATAAATTTTGGGCTGCATTCTGCAAAGCCCTGGGTTTGGACGAGTTTGTTAACGCTCCCCGTTATCTTACAGAAGAAGGACGAAGGCAGTATCGGGATGAGCTAAATGTTAAGGTAGAAAAGATTTGCATGCAATATAATAGCATTGAGCTGGAATCTAAATTGGTGGCGGCAGGAGTTCCTTGTGCCCGACTCGCTACTGTCGCAGAGGTAGAACATAATCCCCAAGTAAAGATACGAGAATTGATTGAGGAGTGGCATTATCCTGGCAAAGGCAACGTTAAGATAGTCAAGACACCGATGATGATTGACGGGCAGCTGCCTGAGACTAGGATAAGAGCTCCTCTCCTTGGCGAACATACGGCCGAAATTCTGACAGAGTTGGGATATAGCGAAAAGGAAATTCAGGAATTACTAGATAGAAGCGTTGTAGTCCAGTATAAGGCCTGATTGGGAAAGGAGATGACCACGTGAATGTTAGAGCTCAGTAGCCGAGGTCAGCAACAAAGTTACGGCTTATACTTGTTACTTTTTCGTCAAAACACCTACGTGGTTAACAGAATTGCCTTTTGACATTATTACTCCGTTTGAGATACGGGGGTAAAAATGAATGAGAATAGAAACGCTAGGACTGTAATTCGGCTTACAGATTTACTTGGCCTTTTGTTCTCAAATTTTACCCAGCGTGCCATCCGCTGCTGGCAGATTGTAATCCACCACCGCAATTGGTTAAAGGCAGCCTGATGTAACCACGGCTAAAAAATTTTCTCTCCACTAGTTCATCACTACCACGAACTAAATGGCTATCTTATATATTACCATTTAGCTATTTACGCTCAGCCTACATCATAAGGTATAATTCTAGGTAGGCAGTGGAGTGGAGCACAATCATGGCAAAGAATGGTAGGAAGGAAAATATCGTTGAGCTATGGGGCCATGAGTTTAGTCTAGTCAAAAACGGGCTCGATGAGGCTCAAGTAGTCCCATTTGTCAACGAACTTATTGGTGAGCGTGACCTACTCATCCAGCGTGTGGAGCATGTTTCCACACTTACCAAGCTCGCCGAAAAAACAATTGTTGAGGCTGATAAATTAGCCGAGGATATTAAGAAGGAAGCCATAGACGAAGCTAAGACTGAAGCTGAGGCGATATTAGCCAAAGCAGACGAGCAGGTTAAACAAATGATTGAAGAAAAACGGACTGAAATTATAACTATTGCCACTCAAGAAGCAGAGGCTATTAAGGCCAATGCTGAATGTGAGGCAGAGTTATTGATAGAGCAACAGAGAGGAAGAATTCAACCTGAAATAAGGGAGGTGGCCCAGCGACTATATAGAGAACTTCTGTCGCAACTTGAAAACCTCAAGCAGCGGGTAACAGCGTCGGAGGTAGAGCTCGAGCATAGGTTATCTCAGCCTCCGGAACAAGTTAGCACAGTGAGAATTGAAGAGGAACCACCGTTAGCTCAAGCCCCAGTCAATGTACCACAGGAGAGTGGTACCCTTGGTGTCAATTCAGAGCTGAGCCTTGAGCACGCGGAAGGTACACCTGAGGAAAAGACACCACTACCAGTTGATAGCCAAGACAAACCTATCTATGAGAAGGAGGTGGAACTGGAGATTCTACCTCCGCTAGACATAAAGCAAATAATGGGAATCATGAAGTACCTTGATAGCCTGGCTGAAGTGGAAAACACTGAGCTTATACCGCTAACCGATAGGCCTTTAATCGTAGTTTCCCTGCGTGAGTCGGTGCATTTGATTGAACTACTGAAGACACTTCCTGAGGTGGAAGAGGTCAAAGAAGTTACCGATGGGGAGGTCACTCATACCGAAGGCCAGCGCAGGAAGATTCAGATAGTGCTTTCGGGAAATTCGACACTAGATGAAGCCAAAGAAAAACTAAATAGTGAGGTATACAACACCCTATCCTCATAGTTTAATGCTGCGCAGCAAGAACTTGATTGTTGTCAGGAGCGAACCGACAGAGGGTTCGCTCTGTTCTCTGTAAGATACTGCTCCCACAATAAGTCCCCAAAGATTGGGTTAGTGTATATCTGCCCCTTCTGAACCAGAGTATCACCCACCCCGCTTCTCATCACTACCCCACTGCCAACTGTACAAAACCACCTTAGGCAGCACCATGCTTGTCTGTGCGATAGGCAACATGATATGATTGTCGGTGTCTGTACCCCCTTCTTATCCCATTTAGTGAGATTTGCTGTGGGTAGGGCATTAGCCAAGGGAGGTGGAAAAATGGATTGCATCTTTTGCCAAATTGTAGACGGCAAGATACCTGCTGATATTGTTTATCAGGATGAAGAGGTGCTTACCTTCCGTGATATTAATCCGGTGGCGCCTACACACCTACTCATTATCCCCAAGAAACATATTCCTTCCCTTGCCCACCTACCTGATGTCGAGACACCTCTTATCGGACATATGGTAAAGGTCGCTAATCAGCTAGCCAGGGAAAGGGGCGTCGCTGAGAGTGGCTATCGGTTGGTGATTAACTCCGGCGAGCGGGGTGGGCAATTAGTGCCTCACCTGCATATGCATCTTTTAGGTGGTCGAAGGCTGTCAGATGCAATAGGCTAATTAGTTGGCTGTTGGCGTGACGTTCGATAGTCTAAAAAGGTAAGTAGTCCAGCAATGCTTTTAGCATCGCAGATGCTACCTGAGGTAATGAGGCTGGAAATCTGAGTAACTGGCACTCGCACCAACCTAATACTATCGGTATCCTCAGCATAAAGCGGACTAGGAGCAAGGTCAGTGGCTAGGTAAAGATAGAGGTATTCAGTAGAGTAACCCGGCGCAGAATAGAAACCACCCAACCTCTCCACTTTTTTGGGCAGGTAACCAGCCTCCTCGCGCAACTCACGGCAAACGGTAGTCACTGGGTCTTCACCAGAGTCTATACCACCAGCCGGTATCTCCAGCAATGTCTTCTCCGCCGGCTTACGAAATTGTTTAACCAATAACACATTGTCATCAGCGTCAATAGCTATAATGGCTACACAATCACTGTGCTCCACAATCTCCCGTGTGGTTTCCCGGCCATCAGGCATCCTAACGGTGTCAACCCGCAGCTTTACTGCCCGTCCTTCGTAGATTAGTCGGCTGGATAGCATCTTTTCCTCAACCAAGTTAAGCTCCTACCAATTCAGTCTTGACTAAAGGCTGGCACTTCGAAGCGATAAATGAGGGCTATCTCATCACAATTAGGGAATTTGGGACAACGGAGACACTCAGCCCATATCTTATGTGGTAGCTCCTTTTTATCTACCTGAGAGAAGCCAAGCTTCTCAAAGAAGCCTGGCCTGTAGGTCAGGCAAAAGACAGTGGGCATACCCAGCTCCCTAGCTTCATTAAGACAGGCGGCTACTAGCTGGGCGCCAATCCCACGTTCCTGGCTATCCTCGGCTACTGCCAGCGATTTTACCTCGGCTAAATCTGACCAGTGGACATGTAGCGCCACACAGGCAATCAGCCGCTCACCCTCCCTAATTACAAAATAATCCCTGATATTCTCATATATCTCACTAAGGGACCGAGCCAGCATCTCATCCTTGCTCGCAAAGTAGTTAATTAATTTATGCATCTGGGCTACATCACTAATTCTGGCTTTTTCTACTTGACTCAATCTACCGCTTTCTTTTCAACCTTTGCTCCAGAGAACTATAAAAGGAAGTCTCCGGGCGAATCCTTAAAAATCGGGCAGCCTTGGCGCTATGCTTCACCGTAATGACGGCACCGTCATTCAGGGGTAAGTGTATATGACCATCAATACTCATTATCGCCTGATGAGCAGTAGTAATACGTAGCTTCACTACTGCCGCATGCGGTAATACCATAGGGTAAGCCGAACAAAGGTGAGGTAATATCGGTAGCAGTATGAACTCCTGAGATTGCGGATGAAGAATAGGACCACCGGCAGCCAGCGAGTAACCAGTACTACCGGTGGCTGTAGCCACAATCATCCCGTCAGCTTTATAGGTGGTCAGTGGCTGACTATCAATACTAGCTTCTACATATATCATCCGAGCTATCGCCCCCCGCGCTACCACCACATCATTCAAGGCATGAAAAGTACCAACTGGTTCGTCTTGCCCAGCGGGAGAGAGTTCAGCCTCAAGCATAGCCCGCTCATCAATCCAACCCTTCCCTGCCAGCAAGGCAGGTAGCTTATCCACTGCCTCGTCAACACTGAGTTCGGTCATAAATCCCAGCCTCCCCAGGTTTATCCCGACAATAGGCGTCGAGCTAGGAACTGCCACCTGAACCGCCCGCAGAATAGTGCCATCCCCACCAATACTAAGAATCAAATCGGTATCATCTACTTGAGCCCTGGCCTTCTCTCCCTCCCAGGCAGAGCATAGCCAGACAGAAACACCCTTGGCGTTCAAGAACCCCTCAAGTTTCTTCGCCAGGGAATAGGCAGCCTCACTCACAGGATGATAGAGAATCCCAACTCTTTTCACCACTATAGCCTACTTTCTAATTAACCACAAAGACTTAGTTGCTCCTGGGGCAAAGAAAGTCTAACATTGGCACCTTGGCAGTGTCAAGGTTGTGTACTCGTCCATATGATTAGTGACACATGACCTCCCTTTCTTTCTCTCTATCTTGAAATAGAAACGCCGCAGTGGCCCTGGCCTCTCTACAGCATGTATCGCTGCTTCAATTAATATCCAGCGCAACCATCTTGAACCTTGCTTAGTAATATGGCCATGGTAACACGTATTCCCCGAGGCATAGGTTGAGGGTACAAGTCCAGCATATGAGCACAGTTGTTTCGCTGATGGGAATCGCTTGACATCTCCAATCTCACTTTTTATCATTAGAGCACTGTAATAACCTACTCCGGGGATAGTCATCAAAAGCACAGCATCTTGGTTCTCTTCTGCCAACGCCTGCACTCTTTTACTTGCTAGCCGGATTTCATGTCTCACAGTCTCTAACACAGAA
>CAZQZA010000075.1:0-5826 GCA_964597725.1 uncultured Dehalococcoidales bacterium
CACCAGCCCGGTATTAGCATTAAGGCTCACCTGGTCTTTATATCCGTAGCAGTACTGCCTTTCTTTGTGCCTTTTACCATCTTTACCTACCACTACCTGAAGCTGGCCAAACTTAACTCCCCTCACCTTTGCCAGGCTCTAGCCTCCTGACTTTTGTCTAAGTATCATTGCTTTGAGACCAACTGGCGAGCTTTGCTGCCACGATTTATGGGGAGTTGCTAAACAATCTCCATAAGACGCTCTTTGATTTTTCTGCTTTATGGTGCTATTATTTAAGGGTTGCACAGGTGCCTATCTTGACCAGCTCTAAGGTTGAAACGCGAGAGGCCTGCCAAAATAACCATAGGAGTTAAAGCTGTGGCTGAATTATCACTTCCGTTTGAGTCTAAGTATTTGCCGCTAAAGAAGTTCTTTGATATCTACCGTAGGTCTATTAAAGAGCCAGAGGAGTTTTGGGCGGAACAGGCACGTCAGCTAGATTGGTTTAAGACCTGGGACAAGGTGCTGGAATGGAAGCCGCCTTTTGCTAGGTGGTTTGTTGGTGGACAACTCAATGCCTCCTATGAGTGTGTCGACCGTCATGTTAAGACTTGGCGTAAGAGCAAGGTAGCTATCTACTGGGAAGGTGAGCCGGGAGATGTCAGGGTTTTAAGCTATTCAAGGCTATATAGTGAAGTTAACAAGTGCGCCTCCGTCTTGAAGAGTTGTGGAGTGGGCAAGGGGGACAAGGTTGTCTTATACCTGCCGATGATTCCTGAGCTGCCGGTTTTCATGCTGGCCTGTGCCCGAATTGGTGCCACCCATACAGTAATCTTTTCTGGTTTCAGCGCTAAAGCCCTGGCGGATAGGGTCAATGACGTGCAAGCCAAGTTACTGATAACTGCTGATGGAGGATTCAGGAGAGGGAAGGTAATCTCACTAAAGAGTATAACCGATGAGGCCGTGGTCATGTGTCCGTCGGTGGAGAAGGTTATCGTGGTCAAGAGAGCCGGTGTCCCGGTTAGCATGAAGCCATCGAGAGACCTGTGGCTTGATGACCTGCTCGATGGGGCGGAATCTTTCGTTGAACCTGAGCCAGTAGACTCGAACCATCCACTCTACATACTTTACACCTCAGGTACCACGGGCAAGCCTAAAGGTATTGTCCACAGCACTGGCGCCTATCTCGTCCATAATTATTCGACCTACAAATGGGTCTTTGACCTTAGGGAGGAATCAGTCTACTGGTGCTCGGCTGATGTGGGTTGGGTTACTGGCCATAGCTCGATAGTATACGCGCCACTGGCACACGGGGCAGCCATAGTCATTTATGAAGGAGCGCCAGATTATCCTACCATTGAACGCTGGTGGGAAATCATTGAAAAATACGGAGTTACCATATTTTACACCTCACCTACTGCCATCAGGATGTTCATGAGACACGGTGATGAATTACCGCATAAGCACGACCTTAGTAGCTTGGAGCTGTTGGGAAGTGTGGGAGAGTCCATTAACCCGGAGGCCTGGCTCTGGTTTTATAAGCAGATAGGTGGTGAGAGGTGCCCTATCGTTGATACCTGGTGGCAGACTGAGACTGGTGGTATTATGATATCACCAGCCCCAGGGATAGAATGCGTACCTTTGAAACCCGGCTCAGCAACATTGCCGTTACCTGGCGTGGATGCTGATGTAGTCGATGAGGCTGGTAAGTCAGTGCCACCTGAGGAAAGAGGTTTGCTGGTAATAAGGAAACCGTGGCCAGGGATGCTCCTTGGCGTATATGGCGACCCAGAACGTTACAAGAAATCCTACTGGTCGCGTTTTCCGGGTATTTATTACACCGGTGATTATGCAGTAAGGGACAAGGATGGTTACTTCTGGATTTTGGGGAGAGCTGACGAGGTACTTAAAATTGCCGGGCATAGAATAGGTACTGTTGAACTTGAGGATGCCGCTGTCTCGTATCCTCAAGTGGCTGAGGCAGCGGTAGCGAGTAAACCTCACCCGGTAAAGGGCGAGAGCATCGTTGTCTTTGCCGTGCTAAAAGAGGGGGTCAGTTCCTCCCCTGGCTTGAAGAAAGACCTGGTCAAGCATATGCGAAGTGTGGTGGGGTCAATAGCGACTCCTGACGAGGTCTACTTTGTAACTAAGCTACCCAAGACCAGAAGTGGTAAGATTATGCGGCGAGTTCTAAAGGCAGTGGCTACTGACGCTGACATTGGTGACCTCACCACTCTAGAGGACGAAACCTCTGTGGAGGAGATAATCAAGACTTATCATGAACTCAAGAAGGCAAAGATAAAGACAGAGTAAGCTGTCACTGAATGTCATTTTCTACGGCGGTGGGGAGAATGTCCGCTCTTTGAGCTTGAAAGGAGGGTGTATTAGCGGTGGCGATTACCTTTTCTGGCAGTGAGCTTATTAACATCGCCATTGGTATCGAGAAGAGAGGAATTGCCTTCTACGATACTATGGCCAAGTCAACCGAGAATACGGCAACTCGTGATGTCTTCAAATATCTAGCAGATATGGAACGAGCGCATATTCATATTTTCCAGGGTATGCTCGGTGAGGCCGATAAGTATCAAATTCCAGAGACCTATGCCGGGGAATATGCTGCCTATCTTCAAGCACTGGTTGATAGCGCCGTTTTCACTGACGATACTATCACTAGCGAAATGGCAACTCAGGCGAGTAGTGATATTGAAGCTATGGAACTGGCTATTGGAGCGGAAAAGGATTCCATACTGTTTTACTACGAGGTGAAAGAGATAATGCCTCAGCGAGCACAACCAACAGTGAGTAAGATAATAGCTGAGGAAAAATCTCATCTGAGGGAGCTCTCTGAGCTAAAGAAAAAACTGTCGGCTATCTAGCACCTCTTAGGGAAATTAAGTAGTCAGACATTGGTTTGGCGCCAGGAAGCTATCATTAGCCTACACGTTAAACAAAAAGGTAATTACATCGCCCTCTTGGACTGTATAGTTCTTACCCTCTAGTCGGAGGAGCCCCTTCTTGCGAGCCTCAGCTAGGCTGCCACTCTTTACTAGGTCATGGTAACTGATTACCTCTGCCCGAATAAAGCCCCTCTCCATATCAGAGTGGATTTTACCGGCGGCTTTAAGGGCACTGGTGCCATTTTGAATAGACCAGACTTTAACTTCACTTGAAGCTGTGGTGAAAAATGAGATTATCCCTAGTAGTTCGTAGGCTGACTTGGTGATGCGGTCAAGTCCGAATTCCGTCAGACCAAAATCAGCCCGGAATTCCTCAGCAGCACTGTTATCTAATTGACTGAGTTCCATTTCTAGCTTGCCACACACGGTAATAACACCGGAGTGGGGTCGTGAGTACTTGGCACTCAATTCTGCTTCTAAGGACTCAGCCTCAGGTATCTGGTCTTCCCCAATATTGACCACGATTAGTAGTGGCTTGGCGGTAAGAAACTGGTAGTTACTAATCATCCTGGCTTCGTCAGTAGTTAGCCTTAGTTCCCGGATGGGCACATCCTTCTCCAAATCAGACTTAATCTTCATTAGCATCTCTTGCTCTTGGAGGAGACCCTGACGCTCGGACGGCTTAGCTCCTTTTAGGGACAGCTCCATCCTCTGTAGTCTTCGCTCAATAATGGTTAGGTCGGAAAAGGTAAGTTCTAAATCCATGGTGGCAATATCCCGAGCTACATCCAGGCTGCCTTCAATGTGGGGTATTTTTTCATCGGTGAAGGCCCGGACTACATTAATAAGAGCATCCACCTGGCTAAGCTGGGACAGGAGTTGACCGCTGATAGTCTCATCCTTAACCAAATCCTTGACGGAAGCGCCGACATCAATATATCTTATCTCGGCTGGCACTACACGCTTGGGCTTAAGCATGTCGGCTAATATTTGGAGACGGGGCTCTGGAACCCTAGCTATTCCAATATGTGGGGCTAAACCTTTTGGAGCGTGACTTCCAGTATCAACCTTACCTCTGGTCAAACCATTGAAGATGGTTGTCCTACCGCTTTGGGACAGCCCTATGATGCCAATATCCACACTCATTGGTCTAACTGCCTTCTTCTATTAGCCTAGGATACCTAGGTCAAGGTAGGATATTTACCGTACTCGTGGATTGCCTTTACCATCTCTACATAATTCTCTGGCTTCACCGCAGAATGAATCGAGTTGCTGGACATACAGATAAATCCTCCACCCCGGGCAGCCTGCCTTATGCATCTCTTGACATCTTCACGCACTTCTTCTAAGGTACCCCAGGTAAGGATGTAGGCGCAATCGACATTTCCTATTAGGCAAACCCTGTGACCGTACTCCTCCTTCACCTTCCCAAGGTCCATTCCACCCAGTGGGTCGATTGGGTTGAGACCATGAATACCAGTGTCAACGATTAAATCAATGATGGGGTTGATATTTCCGTCAGTGTGCTTCGCGGTATAGGCTCCTCGTCTCTTCGCTTCGTCAACCAGTGTCTTGAACACAGGGATAACATGCTTAGTAAAATATTCTCGAGACAACATGGGCCATCTGGTGTGGGCATAGTCCCCTTGAATGAAAATTACCTCGGCACCAACTTCAATGCAATTTTTGATATATCTCAGGTAATAGTCACGTATGAGCCCAGATAGACGGTCTACGAAATCGGGGTTTCTGACAAAATCCATAAAGTGTTCAGTTGCTCCTCGCACCTCATTGGCTACGCGGAAGGGATCGGGAAACAAAACAACAATTGCCCTCTGTCCCTTATACTTCTTTGCCAGTCTCGCCAATTCCTCATACCTCCATGACGCGTCGGGGTCAGGAGGTCTCCAGGTATCGAGGTCCTTCTCCGACTTTATGGCTGGTTCTATGGGATAGGCGTTAATGTCTCCCATATCCTGTTTAATAATACCCCATTGGTCTCGGAAGTAATTCCCTCCTTTTAAAATCTCGGCTCGGTAGCCAGGTTGGTCTTCCTCGTCCATAACGACTGCATCCCAGTCAAAATACTCAATTGCTTCGTCGTACGAAGCCCCGGGAAGTATTGCTTCTATCACTTTGCGGTCAAGGGCTAACTCAAAGTGTGGCACCCTATCTGGTTCCTGAAGTTCAAGTGCCATAAAAATCCTGTCCACTCCCGTTAGGGTCTTCATCTCTTACCTCCTGTCTTACCCCCTATGAGGTTGTCAAGCAATTTTAAGGAAAATATAGATTACTGCACCAAAGCTTTGAACTTTTTTACAGCATCAGATGCATCTGTAGCGTAACAATCAGCGCCAATCTGCTCAGCGTAGCGTTGTGTCACCACAGGGCCACCAATCGCTACTTTGACCTTATCCCTCAACCCAGAAGCTTTCAAAGCTGCTATCGTTCGTTCCTGGTTGGGCATCGTTGATGTGAGCAAGGCCGATAGCCCCAGAATTTGGAAGCTGTTCTCCTTCACTGCGTTGCAGAATGCTTCAGGAGCTACATCAACACCGAGGTCGGTTACATCCCACCCATTTGACTCTAACATCATGATGACAATGTTCTTCCCCATGTCGTGAACATCACCTTGAACTGTCCCTATCACCACCTTATTGGCGTGGTGTCTAACTCCCTCTTTTTTGAGCAGCAATGGTCTCACTAGTCTCAAGACTGTCTTCGCTGCCTCTCCCGACATTAGTAGCTCAGGTAGAAAAATCTCCCCGTTCTCAAACTGCTCGCCAACCACTTGCATCGCAGCCGCTAGGCCCTTATTTAGTATTTCTTTAGCAGGTGTGCCAGCATCGATTGCCATCTTGGTCAGCTTCTCGGTCTTGGGGATATCCGCCTCCACGATACTATTCACAATCTCACAAAAGTCAATCATACATACCCTCCTTTTCCAGAG
>CAZQZA010000076.1:0-5781 GCA_964597725.1 uncultured Dehalococcoidales bacterium
AGCATTTAAAGAAACCCTTAACTCTGGAAAATTCGTAGTGACGGGCGAGATTGGGCCTCCAAAAGGAACTAATCTTGAGAAGACAGTTCTCCACATTGACCTTCTCAAGGACAAGGTGGATGCCCTTAATGTGACTGATAACCAAAGCTCAGTGATGCGTTTCCCTTCTTTAGGAACTGCCCTTCTTATCAAAGAGCGTGGCGGTGAGCCAATCCTTCAGATGACCTGTCGTGACCGCAACCGCATGGCACTTGAGGCAGACCTTCTCTTTGCTTACACCAGAGGAATTAGAAATGTTCTTTGTCTCACCGGTGATTCCATCACCGTGGGTGACCATAAGGAGGCCAAGGCCGTCTTTGACCTTGATTCAGCTCAGTTACTTCACATGGTGCGCATTCTAGAATCAGGCAAGGACCTAGGAGAAAACGAACTAGACGGGGCGGTGAAGTTTTGCGCTGGTGCCATCGTTACCCCAGAGGCAAACCCTATTGAGCCTCAGCTCATAAAATTTGAAAAGAAGGTTCAGGCAGGAGCCGAATTTTTCCAGACACAAGCAATTTATGACCTTGATAACTTCAAGAAGTTTATGGAGTACGTCCGTGGGCTAGACAAAAATATTAAAATTTTAGCCGGCATAGTGCTTTTAGCCTCAGCGAGAATGGCAAAATATATGAATGAAAGTGTCCCCGGCGTTTTCGTCCCGCAGGCTTTGATTGATGAGATGGCAACTGCTGAGAAAGGCAAGGGAGTTCAAAAGGGTATTGAGATCGCCAGTCGACTTATCAAGCAACTAAAAGAAGAAGCTATCTGTGACGGAGTCCATGTCATGGCTATTGGCAGA
Source organism: uncultured Dehalococcoidales bacterium (assembly GCA_964597725.1). Classification (GTDB taxonomy): domain Bacteria; phylum Chloroflexota; class Dehalococcoidia; order Dehalococcoidales; family JAUVZE01; genus CAZNEL01. The sequence continues at coordinate 842 of CAZQZA010000076.1, forward strand.
GAAGAGGTAGTTCCTGATATTTTAGCAGCATCTGGGCTTTAGCCAGCAGAAGTAAAGTATTCAAAACTTAGGAGCCAGAGGAGGCGAAGATGGGAACGATAATGGTAAATGAGCTAGACCCCAAATTTAAGTACGAAGTCGCTGAGCAGCCAGGGGGTGAGAATATCAAGGTTTGCTTCTCTTGCGGACTTTGCACTGCTGGCTGCCCAGTTTCAGAAATCGATGAGAACTACAACCCGAGAAAGATTATTCACATGGTGTTACTTGGGATGAGACAGCAGGTTCTCTCGACCGATTTCATCTGGCTGTGTTCCCTATGTTATACCTGTTATGCCCATTGTCCTCAAAATGTCAAATTTACCGATGTCATGCGCGCTTTGAGAACTATGGCAGTGAAAGAGGGTTATGTTCATCCTTCCTTCCCTGACCGGATAAAAGAGATTGATAATCTTTCTGAAAAATTACGACATCAAATGGCTTTGTCCATTTTGGAGAGGAAAACAGAGGATGTCCAAGTAGTCCCAGCAGAGTTGCTGGCTAAAGCTTCACAGGAAGTGGAGAGAACTAAATCTCCTATTTCCTGAAGGGCGGTAGCTAGAGGAAAGTTTATGAAATCAGAACTGTTAGTCTCAGAAAATAAGCAGGTGGGGGCAGTACTGGTAGTGGGCGGCGGTATAGGTGGGATTCAAGCAGCGCTCGACCTAGCTGAGGCGGGCTACTTCGTGCATTTGGTGGAAAAATCCCCCGCTATTGGTGGTGTGATGTCCCAACTCGACAAGACCTTTCCCACCTGCGACTGTTCCATATGTATTCTTTCCCCGAAGCTTGTTGAATGCGGAAGGCATCCCAATATCGAACTCCTGACTTACTCCGAACTATTGGATGTCCAAGGAGTACCGGGCAACTTCACCGCAAAAGTTTTAAAGCACGCTCGCTCTGTAAATGAATCACTCTGCACCGGCTGCGGCATTTGTCAAGAAAAATGTCCTTGGAAAACCGATAGTGAATTTGACCAAGGGTTGGGGAAAAGAAAAGCAATTTATGTGCCTTATGCTCAGGCGATACCAAATATACCGGTGATAGACCGGGAACTTTGTGCCTATTTCCTTAAAGGCACTTGTCGTGCTTGTGAAAAATTTTGCCCTGCAGGTGCTATTGACTTCTCCCAAGTAGATGAAGAACTAGAGATCCAAGTTGGTTCCATAATTTTGTGCCTCGGATTTGACGAATTTGATGCTGGTCTTATCTATAACTATGGCTACAGGAAATATCCCAATGTGGTAACCAGCATCGAGTTTGAGAGGATGCTGAGTGCCTCCGGTCCTTATCAAGGTGAGTTACTTAGACCTTCAGATGGACAACCACCGCGGAAGATTGCCTGGATTCAGTGTGCTGGGTCCAGGGATGTTGAAAACCCCTACTGTTCTTCAGTGTGCTGCACTTACGCCGTAAAAGAGGCTATAGTGGCTAAGGAACACAGCCCTGCTGATTTGGAGGAAACCATCTTCTTTATGGATATGAGGACACAGGGGAAAGATTTTGACAAATTCTATGAGCGGGCGAAAGAGGAGAGAGTCAGATTTGTAAGGTCAAAGGTCTACGGGGTCGACGAGGTAAATGGTACTGGGAATTTAGCCATTAAGCATGTTACTGAAGATGGTAAGGTAGCCAGTGAAGAGTTTGATTTAGTGATTCTCTCCGTAGGGTTTCAGCCTTCCCAGGAGGCAATCAACCTAGCTAAGAAAATTGGGATTCAACTTAATAAATATGGATTCTGTAATACAGCCTCATTCTCTCCTATAGAAACCTCAAAGCCAGGGATATTCGTCTGCGGAGCCTTCAGCGGCCCTAAAGATATACCTGAGACAGTAATGCAGGCCAGTGGAGCAGCCGCCAAGTCTGCCACTCTCCTGGCACCAGTACGCAATACCTTGGTTGAAGAGAAGGTTTACCCCCCTGAAAAAGATGTCTTCGGGAAAGAGCCAAGGATTGGTGTCTTTGTTTGCCACTGTGGGGTCAACATCGGGGGGGTGGTAAACGTCCCCGAGGTAAGAGATTATGCTGCTACATTACCTAACGTCGTCTTTGCTGATGCTAACCTTTATACCTGCTCCCAGGATTCCCAAGAGAGAATAAAAGCAATGATTGAGGAGCATGACCTCAATCGGGTAGTAGTAGCTTCCTGTTCACCGCGAACCCACGAGCCTCTATTTCAGGAAACCATTAGGGAAGCGAGATTAAATAGATACCTATTTGAGATGGCTAATATCCGTGACCAATGTTCCTGGGTGCATATGCACGAGCCGGAAAGAGCTACTCAAAAGGCGAAAGACCTGGTAAAAATGGCTGTGTTCAAGGCCCGGCTAACTGAGTCACTAGAGGAGTTGACTATCCCGGTAATCGACAAAGGGTTGGTTATTGGCGGCGGGATAGCTGGCATGACAGCAGCGCTAGAATTAGCGAGCCAGGGATTTGAATGTTTTCTTATCGAGAGAGGGGAAGAGCTCGGCGGTAATCTGCGTAAACTGTACTATACCCTAGAGGGCGACATCATACAGGAGCTTCTGGAAGCCACTCTCCGAAAGGTAGAACAGAATAACCTAATTCATGTGTATAAAGATACCGAAATCAAAGAAATCGCCGGATATGTCGGAAACTTTAAGACTACTATAAAAAGGAATGGAGGAATTGCCGAAGAAAAGATTATAGAGCATGGAGTTATTATCGTGGCAACAGGTGGGGAAGAATACAAACCTAGGGAATATCTATATGGTGAGCACCATCGGATAGTCACCCAACAGGAGTTAGAAAAGAAACTTGCCACTAATTCAATAAAAGTTGATGCGCTGGACAACGTAGTAATGATTCAGTGTGTGGGGTCGAGAAGCCAAGAGCGACTCTATTGTAGCAAGGTGTGCTGCAGTCAGGCTATCAAAAATGCCTTGAAGATAAAAGAGGAGAATCCGTCTTCAAACATATATATACTCTATAAAGATATGAGAACCTATGGCTTTAGGGAGGAATTTTACGCTAGGGCAAGGTCTCAGGGTGTGGTCTTTATCAGGTACGATGATGACCATAAACCTGAGGTTACTGCTGAAACTGATGGGATAAGAGTAAGCGTTTTTGACCCAGTACTGGGCGAAAAACTAGTTATTGACCCTAATCTGCTAGTTCTAAGTGCTGCCATTATCCCGAGTAAAAACGATGAGCTAGCCAGGATGCTCAAAGTTCCCCTTAATGAGGATGGCTTCTTCTTGGAAGCACATGTAAAGCTCAGGCCGGTGGATTTCGCCACCGATGGCATTTTTGTATGTGGCCTTGCTCATTCCCCCAAGCCAATAGATGAATCGATCTCTCAAGCTATTGCTGCTGCTGGAAGAGCAGCTATACCTTTGGCTAAAGGCTGTGTACGGGTCGAGCCCATCATTTCTTCAGTAGATGAGGAGAAATGCGTCGGTTGTGGGTTGTGTGAAGCCCTTTGTGCATTTAAGGCAATTCAACTCAAAGCCAAAGATGGTGGGAATAAGGCAGAGGTCATTTCTGCATCCTGTAAGGGCTGTGGACTATGTGCTGCCAGTTGCCCTCAGCAGGCAATCACTATTGGCCATTTTACTGATGATGAGCTTATGGCTCAGGTGAATGCTTTGGCATTAGCCTGAATAGGCAGATAGAACATGAACCATTTTGAGCCTAAAATAATCTCCTTCTTGTGCAATTGGTGCTCATATGCCGGTGCCGACCTGGCTGGCATATCCAGGTTTCAATACTCACCCAATATTAGGGTGATAAGGGTCATGTGTTCAGGAAGGGTTGACCCTGTCTTTATCTTTGAGGCATTTCTCTCCGGTTCCGATGCCGTTTTAGTCCTAGGTTGCCACCTCGGGGATTGCCACTATTTGAATGGCAACTATCACACAGAAAAAAAGATGAATAGAACTAAGCAGCTTTTGGACATCGCTAGGGTCAATCCCGAAAGGCTTCATCTTGACTGGGTCTCAGCAGCCGAGGGGGGCAGATTCGCCCAAATTGTTACCTCATTTACTGAGAAGATGAGAGCGCTGGGGCCACTAGAGAAGAATGGTACTTTGCACCAACGTTTGCAAGCGGCCAAGCTTACAGTACAAGGAGAGAGGATAAGGTGGCTGGTGGGAAATGAACTTGACCTACTGGAAAAAGAAAATGTGTTTGGCCAGCAAATCTCCCCTCACGAATTTGAACTATTGCTGGACGCTAGTCTTAAAGACGAGTATAACAAAAACCGGATAGCTCTCTTGCTAGAGGAAAATCCCACGCCAGTTAGAGAAATAGCTCAAGCTACAGGTCTTAGTTTAGAAGCTTGCTCCTCATATTTGGTTGACTTGGAAGAGTCAGGCGGGGTCCGCCTTCATGCTTTTGAAGGGAGGACTCCTACATATATTAAAAGTAGATAGCGGCTAGGGAGAGGAAATGGCGAAAGAGGGGAACAAAGTAGGTAGTGTGTTGGTGGTTGGAGGTGGCATTGGGGGCATACAGGCATCCCTTGATTTGGCTGAATCAGGGTATCTTGTTTATTTGGTTGATTCATCTTCAGTCATCGGTGGAGTAATGGCTCAACTAGACAAGACATTCCCCACTAATGACTGCTCCATGTGTATCTTGTCACCCAAGCTCGTCGAATGTGGAAGGCATCTAAATATCAACGTACTCACCAATACTGAGCTAAAAGGAATTGAAGGGGAAGCAGGAGATTTTCAAGTAACGCTGGCAAAGAAACCAAGGTACATTGATATTGAAAAGTGTACTGGATGCGGAGAATGTGCCAAGCACTGCCCCACAAGGGGAATAAGTTCTTTTAACCAGGGTTTAAGCAAACGGGCAGCCGTTTATATAGAGTATCCTCAAGCGGTGCCCCTTGCCTTCATGATAGATAGGGAGAAATGCATTGGCTGTGGTTTATG
>CAZQZA010000077.1:0-5752 GCA_964597725.1 uncultured Dehalococcoidales bacterium
CAGGCATTTATGCCCATGAAATGGGTGCGGAACCGACGGCAGAGGGTGTAGATACGGTAGCTTTCAAAACCGCAGAGATAATGTCAGAAACGGCCAAGATGCTGAGGGAGGAGGGCATCACGGTAGAGCATGTTTCTGTGGGCGCCTCGCCTACATTCCGTGCCACCTGCCGCCATATAAAGGAAGGAAAATTCCCCGAGATAACGGAGATTCATCCCGGGAATTGCGTGATTGGCGACATCATGTATATGATGTCGCGCGGCAATACAAGAGAGACATGCGCTGTCACCGTGTTAACTACCGTGATGAGCACTTCACACCCAGATTGGGTCATAATTGATGCTGGGTACAAAACATTTGGTGCTGACTCTCTCATAGGGCATCGGGAGACGCCGGGCTTTTTCTGGAAAGGAAAACCTAGCTTCGGCCCTATTCAGGGACGTCCAGACTTGTGGTTAGGTTCTCTTAGCGCCGAGACTGGTCATGTTTTCTATATGGAGCCTGAGAAAAAGCTGAGTCTTGGCGAGCGGCTGGAAATTGTGCCTAACAATGCTACCCTCGTTCTTAATATACGTGACCAGATATATGGTGTAAGAAATGGCGTAGTAGAGAGGGTGATTTCAGTAACTGGGAGGGGCCGAGGTAATTAAGGAGTGGCTAATTAGAATCTGACGCCGGGGATAGCACATGGAAGCAACGGCGAATGGAAAGGGGGAGTGATGAAACCTGTAATCGGCTTTATTGGAATCGGTAAAATGGGCGCACCCATGGCACAGAATCTCCTCAAGTCAGGCTATCCATTAGGGGTCTACGACCTCAGAGAGAAGGCTATAGGAAGTTTGGCGCAAGCGGGTGCGGAGAAGGCCGTTTCGCCAAGAGACCTCGCCAGCCGTAGCTCAGTCGTCATTACCATGCTCCCCGCCTCTCCCGATGTGGAAGCAGTAGTGCTCGGGCCTGAGGGAGTGCTCGAGGGTGCCAAGTCCGGTGATATGGTGATCGATATGAGCAGCTCCTACCCCGGCAGCACCAAAATGATTTCAGAGCAGCTAGTTGCTAAAGGCATCAGAATGCTGGACGCGCCTGTGAGCGGGGGCATAAAGGGGGCCCGTGAGGGTACTCTGGCCATCATGGTAGGTGGGGAGGAAAGGGATTACGAGGAGTGCCGTCCCATCTTCCAGGCAATGGGACAGAATATCCATTACCTAGGCAAGATAGGAGCCGGCCACACAGTGAAGGCTCTCAATAACCTCTGCTCAGCCTGCAGCATGGTAATAACCTCGGAGGCCTTAGTGATAGCGACCAAACTAGGCCTCTCCCCAGATAAAGTTATTGATGCCATAAACTCCAGCAGCGGGCGGAGCTGGTCCAGCCAGGACAAGTTCCCCAACTTCGTCCTGAATGGTGCTTTTAATTCCGGTTTCACCATCGGTCTCATGAATAAGGACTTGGAGATAGCCACAAGCCTTGGCCGCGAACTCCATATTCCCATGTTTGTCGGGGCAACGGTTCAGCAGCTCTACAACTACGCTGTTGGGCAGGGCAAAGGAGATGATTGTAGCAGCGCCATTATCAAAATCATCGAGAATTGGGGCAGCGTCAAGGTGAGAAGTAAAGAAGGAGGTTAACCATCATGATAGAAGACGAGAAACAGGAGGTATCATCCGGTCAGGCAGAACCTTCGTAGCCTTAGGTGGTGTCCTGCGGCGAAAACGGCCTCCTGTCCCGGCGGCAGAGAAACTGCACCACGTTGCGGCCGGAGTAGATAGTCGAAAGTACTCCACCCCCAGGCTCTACCCACTGGCCAGCCATATAAAAATTGTCGAGCGCCGGTAGTCCACCTTGTGCCTTTGAAATACTACCATTATCTAGCCTCTTACCACAATCCTGAGACATTAACTTAAATAAGGTGAAATTGTCGGATTTACAGTGTATAATAGGTCGTAGAAAAGTAGAAAAACCACCAGAAGCCATTGACAAATCTCAAAAGGAGAAGATTATGGAAGATAGAGTTGCAATCTTTATCGATGGCAGCAACTTGTATCACGCTCTACGAAGTAACTGTAGACGCTATGACCTCAACTTCGCCGAGTTTGCTAGCAAGCTCTGCGGCTTGAGACGTTTGTTCCGAACCTATTATTATAACGTGTTACAGGACCCGACTCAACGCCCTGATAGCTATAAGGAACAGCAGGAATTCCTTGATATCCTCCGTAAGACACCATATCTAGAGGTTCGGCTAGGGACTACCAAGATAGCACAGGGCATACCTGTTGAAAAGGGCATAGATATTATGTTGGCCACAGACCTGTTGTATTTCGCTTGGAATAACTTCTACGATGTAGCCATCCTAGTGAGCGGGGACTCTGATTTCGCTTATGCTCTCCAAGCTGTGAAGAACATGGGTAAGCATATTGAGGTTGCCTACTTCGAGAGTGGTGTATCTAAGGATCTCTTAGATGCAGCCGATAACCGGCATCTACTAGACCGAGGTTTCTTCCGTGGTTTGTGGGTAGGTAAACGCCGTACCAAGCGTAGAAGAGCAAGTAGAGAAGATAACAAAGCTAACTGGGAAGTCGGATGAATACCGAAGAACTGGCTGAGAAGCTAGTAGCGTGGATAAGAGACACTGTGTTGGCTACCGGGTGCAAGGGGGTGGTGATGGGTATGAGTGGCGGACTTGACTCCTCAGTGCTAGCGGTATTAAGCCACCAGGCTTTTCCTCAAAGCATGCTCGGGGTACTTATGCCGTGCTACAATACTCAGGCGGCGGTGGAACATGCCCGGGCGGTGGCTAGCCAGTTTTCTATCCCAACTAAAATGGTGAAGCTCGATGCCGTCTTTGACGCCTTGTTGAAAGCATTACCCAATGATAAGGTAGACCCTGCTGCTAGTCGGATAGCCAAAGGCAACCTCAAGGCCAGGTTAAGGATGCTCACCCTTTACTACTTTGCCAATCAGCTCAAATATATGGTAGCTGGGTCAAGTAACAGGAGTGAAATTTCTGTCGGCTACTTTACCAAGTATGGGGACGGCGGAGTTGATATTTTGCCACTGGGGAGTCTGGTCAAGGAACAGATAAAGGAACTGGCTCACTTCCTGGATATTCCACAACAAATTATAGATAAACCCCCTTCGGCTGACTTATGGGAGGGGCAAACCGATGAAGACGAGCTAGGCCTTAGCTACGAGGAACTCGACCGCTACCTGGTTACCGGCAAAGCCAATGACGAGCTAAAGAAAAAGATTGAGTCCATGATAGCTAGCAGTAATCACAAGCGTCAGCCACCCCCGGTAGCCAGGTTCTAGGCTCAGCTATGCCCCAAAAACTCCTCCGAAAATTAGTTGTGCAGCCACTTGGCTTTCGCTTGTTTTGATGTGCTACTTGTGTTATTATGCAAATAGGCGAATATGACCACAGACAAGGAAAAGGCACTAGAGCTAGCTATAAGCCAAATCGAGAAGCATTTTGGCAAAGGTTCCATCATGAAGCTGGGTGAAGCTGCTATTGGTTCCCCAATAGAGAGTATTCCCAGTGGCTCACTGGCATTAGACTTGGCCTTAGGTGTGAATGGTATCCCTAGGGGACGGATTACTGAAATCTTTGGTCCTGAGGCATCAGGGAAGACCACCTTAGGTCAGCATATAATTGCTGAAGTGCAAAAGCGAGGCGGCATGGCTGCCTATATTGATGTGGAACATGCCTTAGACCCCCCCTATGCTGCTAACTGTGGTGTTAAGCTTGATGACTTACTTATCTCGCAACCTGATACCGGGGAGCAGGCACTGGAGATTACCGAGGCGCTGGTCAGAAGCGGGGCTATCGATGCCATCGTAATTGATAGTGTAGCTGCCTTGGTGCCTCGGGCTGAAATTGAGGGGGAGATGGGTGATGCCCATGTTGGCTTGCAAGCCCGCTTAATGTCGCAAGCGCTAAGAAAGCTGGCAGCAGCTATTGGTAAGTCAGGGACAGCGGTGATATTCATCAATCAGTTGCGGGAGAAGGTCGGTATTATCTTCGGTAATCCTGAGGTGACACCAGGTGGCAGGGCTCTTAAATTCTATAGCTCAATAAGGATAGACCTAAGACGGATTGAGACTATCAAGCAGGGAAATGAGGCAATAGGTAACCGTATCCGGGCTAGGGTGGTCAAAAATAAGGTTGCCCCTCCATTCAAAAGTGCTGAGTTTGATATCATGTTTTCCCATGGGATAAGTAGAGAGGGTGACCTTATTGACCTAGGTGTCGCGCAGGGGATAGTGAAGAAGACGGGTGCCTTTTTCTCCTATGGTGACATTCGCCTGGGGCAGGGAAGAGAGAATGCCAAGCAATACCTGAGTGAACATCCTGAGCTTGGCCAGGAGATTGAGCAACAGCTTAAAGCCTCAGCCGTCACCAACTATTATCCTGTAACCAGTAATTAATTGACACTTTAAATAGATTAGGTTAATAGGTGATGACAGTAAGCAAGGCTGGGGTTTAGGCTCCAGCTTTGCATTTTAGGGGGTGTGGCCAACTAATGAGTAAGGTTACTGCCCTTCGTATCGGAAAGGGACGGAAGAAGCGAGTAAATGTGTTTTTAGATAACAGGTTTGCTTTTAGCCTGGAAGCTGAGGTAGTCATAAAAGAGGGTTTACAGGTTGGGCAGGAGCTATCGATTAACCAGATTAAGGCACTGGCTAAGTCAGACCACTTTCACGGCTGCCTTAATGCTGCTACCCACTACCTTGGCTACCGACCCCGGAGTGAGTTTGAAATAAAGGAGCGCCTTCAGCACCGGGGTTTTGACGATAATACCATAGAGATGGTGATAGCCAAGCTAAAAGAGCAGGAGCTGGTAGATGATGCAGCCTTTGCCCAATTCTGGAAGGAAAACCGGGATTCATTTAGCCCACGTAGCCAGTGGCTAACCAAGTTAGAGCTGAGACAAAAAGGGGTAACTGACGATATCATAGACCAGGTAATTGAGACTATTGATGATAACGATAGCGCCTATCGGGCAGCCCTGAGCAAAGCTCGTAGTTTACGCCGGTCTGATTATCAGGGCTTTCGTCGCCGTTTGGGTGAATATCTCAAGCGGCGTGGCTTTAGTTACGGAGTAATAAATCATACTATTGAACGGCTGTGGTTGGAATGGGGGGATTAGAACCAGAGCACCCGATAGAGGTGAGGTTCAAAAGAAAGGGAGGTGAAAATGGAAGTAATAACATATTTGGCAATTTTCTTTAGCTTCATCATAGGTATCATATTTGGGGGTATGGCTGCCTTCCTTGCCCGGAGGATGGTGATTAACCGCCAGCTCCGTATTGCCCAGAGAAAAGCCAGCAAAATGGTGACCGATGCCGGACTGGAGGCTAAGGATGTGCTTCATGAGGCCAAACAGGAGGCGGCGAAGGTTAAGACGGGAGCAGATGCTGAGTATCGAGAGCTGCGGGCCGATTTGCAGCGACAGGAAAACCGCCTGGCTCAGAAGAGCGATACCTTGGAGCGCAAGTTAGAGGGCGTGGAACACCGAGAGCGCAATCTGCTCAACAAAGAAAGAGAAATGGAGTCTGCCCAAGCCCACCTTAGTGAGATTAGAGAGAAGCAGCTAAGACAGCTAGAGCTAATTTCAGGTATGTCCAGTACTGAGGCAAAAGAGTCACTGCTGGCGGCTATGGAGATTGAGATGCAGGAAGAGGCTTCACGGCGCCTTCGGCAATGGGATGCTAAGTTGAAAGAGGAAGCCGATATGAAAGCCCAGGAGATTCTGTC
>CAZQZA010000078.1:0-5704 GCA_964597725.1 uncultured Dehalococcoidales bacterium
TAGGATTTAGGGTTTAGAGCTTAGAATTTTTGAAAGAGGGGCTTCGCCCCTTCAAACTTCCCTTAATAGATGATATTGTAGAAGTAACTAAGGGTAAAAGGAAAAGTAAAATAAAATGGAGGTGCTAAGTGGCGGGCTGTCTGGGTTGGTTAATCCTGCTGCCATTTGCCGGTGCTATCTGGCTTGCTTATAAGATTGTAGACGCCTGTATCAAAAAGGGTGGCTCCATGCGCCTGTTAGGCATTCTTGTTTGCCTTGTTGTAGGGGGTGGTTCCATAGTTGGGGGTTACTTCATTGGTCCAATAGTAGGTTGGTTCATTATGGCCATTGGCGGCTTACTTGTTGTCGTTGGAGTCTGGCGAAGTCTAGCAATAACGAAAGAAGACGTAGAATTAGAAGAGTTGACGGAAAAGCTAGATAAAGAGAGGAAGGAGGAGACATGGAGAACGGTAAAAGAAATGGCCAGAGAAATGCTTGCACAAGATAGGATTGATGATTTAGAGAGATTTAACCAAATAGTCCGAATATTAGAGCAAGAACCATTAGACGGTGAAGCATCTGAGTTGGTGAGTCAGTTAAAAAAGTTGAAGAAAAAACAAGCTAAGAGCTTACAATAGGAAGGAAATATGGGGCTGATTAAGAAGGCAAGGACAGGCACTGGTTGCGTCGTGCAAATAATAGGTGGGATTCTTTGGGTGGGTGGTGGCCTTACAGTGTTTATCTGGACACTATATGTACTATTCGCTACCTTCGGCATATGGACTATCTTTGTGGGGCTTTTGTTATTTCCAGTTACCTATTTGGCTTCTATATTCATCATATGGTTTTCCACAGGAGTCTTTCCTGTAATCCTTCTTATCCCCTATATAGCTTCATTTGTCGGTATGGTGTTGGTGGGCGTTGGTAGTGGAATAAGGGGAGAAGACTAATAAATGGTTACTAAAAATCGGAGGGAAACAGATGGGGACTAAAGGAAGAAAGAATGTAAAAAAGGCCAAGCAGCAAAAGGAGAAGAAGGAAAAGAAGAAATAGGAGAGGAAACGGGCAAATACTAAATACTAATTTCTAAACTCTAAACAAATTCAAATTCCTAAAGTTTAGGATTTAGGGTTTAGAGCTTAGAATTTTTGAAAGAGGGGCTTCGCCCCTTCAAGCTTCCCCTGAATAATAATTTGAGGTAAGTGTCAAAATGCTACGGTTAATCTCGGGCATTACCATAAGCAAGATAAGTAATGAATGCTGCGGCATGGGCGGTGCCTATGGCTATGAGAAGGTAAACTATGAACTATCCAAAGATATAGCCTGTAAGCTATGCAGTGAGGTGAGGGGAAACCCTACTGACCGGATAGTAACCGATTGTGGCGGCTGTAAGCTACAGATTGAAGCTGGGACCGGGGTTATGGTAGACCATCCTATAATACTAGTTAAAGAGGCTTACCTAGCACGATAACTGGGAAGGACGGGCCTTTTTTTAAGAAAGGATAAACAGCCTAAGGGGGGTGAATGAAGAACAATTGAAATTTTTAGAGCGGGGATTTGTCCAGAGATCCTAGATGTGGGGAGTTTAAGCGTTATGAGAGTGCCGATGAGATGAGGGAATACTTTAGGCAGTTACCAGCGTGGCAAGGCAAAGACGATGAGATGGTTAGGAAGAATGACTGTGCTCAAGTTTGATTAGAAAAATGTATCGGATGTGGCATTTGCCAATTGGTTTGCTCGGCGGTTAAAGAAGGGGTTTTTAACCCCAAAACAGCTTGCCTGCAGATATATGCGATAAAAGGAATAATGTAAGGAGGTAAGACGTTATGGCTAACCAGACACGTGGTGGTTACAACGGCAAGATCCTGAGGGTAAATTTATCGGACGGTAGTATATCTACAGAGACAACTGATGATCTTTTCTGCAGAAAATTCTTAGGTGGTGCCGGATTTGTGACCTATTTTCTTTGGAAGGAGTTAAATCCAGGGATTGAACCTCTAGGTCCTGATAACAAACTTATCTTTGCCGCTGGGCCGCTGACTGGGAGTCTCTTACCTGGCAGTGGTCGTAACTGCATTGGTGCAAAATCTCCTTTATCGGGAACAATTGCCAAATCGGAGGTTGGTGGATTTTGGGGTGCTGAGTTCAAGCGGGCAGGCTACGATGCGGTTATTATCGAAGGTAAGGCAGAAAAACCGGTCTATCTCTCGATCCACGACGGTGAAGCAAGTATAAGGAATGCAAGCCACCTATGGGGACGAAATACGAAAGAGACACGCCAAGCTATTAGAGATGAGCTAGGTGACAGAAGTATACGAGTGGCAATGATTGGACCAGGGGGAGAGAACCTGGTACTGCAGGCTTGTATTATGAACGGCCTCTATGATGCTGCTGGCCGAGGTGGACTAGGAGCAGTAATGGGTTCAAAGAATCTGAAAGCAATTGCTGTCAGAGGGCATAAAGCACCGCAAATAGCTAGCCCTGAGCGTTTGAAGGAATTGAGAGAGTGGCTACTAGCTAATATGCATTTGGTTAGCGATGAGGCAGAATATGGTACGGGGGCACCTATGAAATTCTGGGAGGCTAATGGTAATCTACCAATACGAAATTGGCGGGATGGGCTGTTTCCCGGTGTAAAAATGATAGATCCCCAGGCGATAAAGGATACAATCAGGATTGGGATGGAGGGGTGTTTTGGCTGTCCAGTACACTGCAAAAAAATAGTCCAGGTTGAAGAGCCATATGTAGTAGATTCTGATTATGGCGGACCAGAATATGAAACCCTTGCCGCATTGGGATCTAACTGTGGGATAGATAACCTCAAAGCTATCGCCAAGGGTAACGAGCTTTGCAATGCTTATTCTTTAGACACAATTTCAACAGGTAGCGTCATTGCCTTTGCTATGGAATGCTTTGAGAAAAGACTACTGACTAGCAAAGATACTGATGGTATCGAACTGAGATTTGGTAACGACGAAGCCATGCTTAAACTCATCGAATTGATTGCCAAGCGGGAAGGTGTCGGTGGTCTACTGGCTGATGGTGTAGTTCGCCTAGCTCAGAGAATTGGCCGTGGGGCAGAAGAGTTTGCCATGCAGGTTAAGGGGTTGGAGGCTGGAATGCATGAACCACGACTAAAACCAGGGCTCGGACTTGGTTTCATGGTTAATCCGCATGGTGCAGATCATAATTGTAACATGCACGATACTTTGTATTACGCCATGGGACCAAAGTTGGAAGAGCTTAAGCCCCTAGGAATACTTGAGCCTGTCCCTCGCGATGATATCGGCCCTCGGAAGGTAGCCTTGTTTAGGCTTGTACAGCTCAAGGAGATTATCCTTGACTCTATGGGAGTATGTAATTTCTTGCCCTATAGTTATGAGCAACTTGCTAATGCCACCGCAGCAGTTACTGGTTGGGATACTGGTATAATGGAGCAGTTGCGAGTAGCTGAGAGAATTCTGACTATGGCTAGGCTATTTAATATCCAGGAGGGATTTACTGCTGCTGATGATAAGTTACCGCGGCGTTACTTCCAACCTAAGACCGATGGAGTTCTAGCTGATAAGCCCCTTGATCCTGCAAAAATGGAAAAAGCTAAAAGTTACTACTATACCCTTATGAGTTGGGATGCACACACTGGAGTACCCACGCCTGAGAGGCTAGAAGAGCTAGGCATCGTGTAACTAAGGCTTCGATGACTCCTATCAAGCTAGACAAGCGCGACAAAGATAGGTGGGTTGTCTGCGTGTTTTGTTCATTTCATGTGCTGACTTAACTTCGGGTTCCAGGGCTCAGAGACCCAGAGTATGTACTACTACTACCTTTGAGCCCGATAGAGCATGATAGAAAAGGATAAAAAGAGGAGGTTGACAAATGTCTCAAAGAGAAGTGGTCATTATCGGCGCTGGTGTTGCTGGCTGTTCTATAGCCTATCATTTGGCCAAGCTAGGGGCCCCCTCTCAGATAATCGAAAGGGACTCTATCGCCGCTAGGGCCTCAGGAAAGGCCTGGGCAGTGTGGCCTTATCCGCCGCGTTTATTAGCAACGGAGAGACAACCCCCGAATGTGCTTTTCTCAGCGCCAGAGGACGGCGTGCGGCCCTGGTTAGAACTTGCCTGGTTGAGTTACTACCGGTTACCCGACATTACTCTGGACCTAAAGGAAAGGGGAGGAATCAACATAGGGTATAGTGAACTTCCGTGGATTAGGGTTGCCCTTACGGAAAGCGAAGAAAAGGATTATAGGGATTTATTATCTCTCATAAGGGGTGCCGGTTATTACGAAGGTAGTTGGCTTGAGGCAGACGACATAAAAACCATATTCCCAGATGTCAACCCGCGAGCTAGAGGGGGACTGGTTTTTCCCTATCGCCAGCTGGAGCCCTACGAATATACCCTTGGCCTGGCTCAGGCAGCGGAGAAAATGGGAGCCAGCATTAGGCAAGGTGAAGCAGTGGGGTTCCGTAAGCAAGGGTCAAGGGTCACCTCAGTTATCCTCGCTACAGGAACTGAGGTCGAGGCTGATGTGGTGGTTCTGGCCATGGGAGTCTGGAATGGCCAGGGTACTTCCTGGCTAGGAAAAGAGATGCCCATCCTGCTAAACCGTGTGCAATGCTTGAGGGTGCAAGTACCCCAGCAGCTTCCCCCTTATGCGCTTCAGCGTGAAGTAGATGGTATTG
The DNA here is from genome assembly GCA_964597725.1 of uncultured Dehalococcoidales bacterium. Taxonomy (GTDB): domain Bacteria; phylum Chloroflexota; class Dehalococcoidia; order Dehalococcoidales; family JAUVZE01; genus CAZNEL01. The sequence goes on from CAZQZA010000078.1 coordinate 4,661, forward strand.
GACTCGGAATAATTATCCCTAAAGTTAATGGTTCAGTAATAGTAGGTAGAGCGGGCGTAGAGGACATGCCATCGAGCTTCGACGTCACTCTAACGACAGAAGAGGAAAAGACCGCAATGATTGATGGAGCAATTGATCTGTTGCCCACACTGCAAGAGGCCAGTGTAGTTGAGCACAGGGGTGACTTTGAGGGTTGGTCCCCTGCTCCTAACCATATGCAACCCGTACTGGGTCGCCTCCCTGAGTGGGATAATGTTTACATAGCCACGCGGATGGGGGCATTGGGAGTGGCGTATAGCTTGGGAGTGGGCCCCGTTATGGCCGATCTTATTGTCGCCGGAGGTCGCGCAATGGAAAGCGTAAAAACCATGATGGAAGTCTTAAGCCCGGCTAGACTATAGTTGCTAGGTGGGAGCAGTGGAATCGGGTATTTGAGCAGATGCCTAAGGAGACCCATGAGAGCACAGTAAAGAGTTTAAATGTAAACACACTGGGAACGAAAAGGAACCTTTTTGGCTGTTACGACGGCCGTTGATACTATCATGCATAGTTTATTTTGATGTCATACATGCCGGCTATTGTTGCGGCTGTAAGTGCATGGTGCCATGGCTGCCAGTACTACTGAAATGGGGCAAGTGAGTCTATGAAGAAGATATTCTATGGGTGGTGGGTGGTAGGGGGAGCCTTTGTTCTCTTGTTTTGTGCCGAGGGAACCTACTTTTATGCTTTCCCCGTATTTTTTGAGGCGATTTTAAAGGATATGGAATGGTCCAGGGCTCAGACAGCTGCTGCTCTCTCGATAGGGATATTTGTTATAGGGGCAATTAGCCCAGCTATTGGCATACTTATTGGCAAAATAGGGGTAAGGTTAATAACGATTTTGGGGAGCGTAGTAGCAGGCATCGGATTCATCCTGCTTTCTACTGTTGCTGAGCCTTGGCAGTTCTATGTTTATTATGGGCTAATCCTTTCTCTTGGCATTGCTTGTCTAGACTTAGTCCCTAATATGGCAGCCGTGGGAAGTTGGTTTGTAAAAAGAAGGAG
>CAZQZA010000079.1:0-5639 GCA_964597725.1 uncultured Dehalococcoidales bacterium
GATATCCACCATATTACGCGAGAGCGAAGGCACTGAGAAAATGAAGGAGATTGCCACCGCCATCCAACAAGGAGCCATGGCCTTCTTGCGCCGTGAGTTTACCACCTTAGGCATCTTTACCGTGGTAATATTTATCGCCCTAGCTATCTTCATAGAACCCAGACCTTTAGTGGCTATAGCCTATGTCTTTGGCACCCTAACATCAGCCTTAGCTGGCTTCCTGGGAATGAGCATTGGCACCCGAGCCAACGCCAGAACCGCCAATGCTGCCATTAGCAGTTGGGCTAGAGGTTTAAAAATTGCCTTCTCCGCCGGAGCAGTAATGGGCTTTTGTGTCGTTGGTTTAGGCTTGCTAGGATTATCCATCATATCCTTCATCTGGCAAGACCCCCATGTATGGTTGGGCTTTGCCTTCGGTGCTTCTTCAGTAGCCTTATTCCTGAGAGTCGGTGGGGGTATTTTTACCAAAAGTGCTGATGTCGGCGCTGACCTGGTAGGCAAGGTAGAAAAGGGTATTCCTGAGGACGACCCACGAAACCCAGCCGTAATTGCTGACAATGTCGGCGACAATGTCGGCGACATCGCCGGCATGGGCTCTGACCTCTACGAGTCCTATGTTTCCGCCATAGCGGCGTCAATGGTCTTAGGGGTCATCGCCTTGGGTACGGTCAAAGGCATGTTTTTGCCACTGCTGCTTGGTGCCATCGGCATAGTGGTTTCCATTATTGGTGCTCTTTTCGTCAGACCCAAAGAGGTTGAAGCCAACTTTGAAAAGCAGGTAGCCAAGGCGCATGCTACTATGAACACTGGAGTATATATCAGTAACATCCTGCTGATAATAGCCAGTTTCTTTATTATCAGGAGTTATGTAGGTGACCTAGGGCTTTTCTGGGCACTAATAGCAGGCTTAATCGCTGGTTTCTTTATCGGGCAGGCAACCGAATACTTTACCTCAGCGGAACGTGGCCCAGCGCAGAAAATAGCCAAATCGGCTGAAACTGGCGCCGCAGTTACTATTATTGAAGGGCTAGGCACCGGTATGATAAGCACCGTCATACCAGTCATTCTGGTAGCCGTTGCTACTGTACTCGCCTATATTTTCGGCGGACTACTAGGTATAGCCATCGCCTCTATGGGCATGTTGATTAATCTGGGAATGCTGTTAGCCATGGACTGCTATGGACCAATAGCCGACAATTCGGCGGGTATTGCCCAAATGGCGGGATTAGGTAAAGAGGTCAGGGAACGCTGTGAAGCCCTGGATGCCGTCGGCAATACCACAGCTGCCCTGGGTAAAGGTTTTGCTATCGCTTCCGCTGCCTTAGCTTCATTAGCCTGGTTAGCCACCTACTTTGGGGTAGCCAACGTTGATATAGCCAGCCTGACAAATGTCGGTGTTATTGCCGGCGTGCTGATTGGTGGCATGCTAACCTTCATCTTCAGCGCCTTGGCGATGAGAGGTGTTAGTGACGGCGCTTTTGCCATCGTTAATGAGGTCAGAAGACAGTTTCGGGAAATTAAGGGATTAATGTCCGGCGAAGCTAAACCTGATTATGTAAGCTGTGTTGACATCGCCACCAAAAGGGCGTTAAAGTCAATGCTACTCCCGGGAATACTGGTGCTACTAGTACCGCTCATCCTTGGTTTTACCTTAGGGCCAGAATCAGTTGCTGGTCTACTGGTTGGTGCCCTAGTAACCGGCTTCCTAATGGCGGTAATGATGGCTAATGCTGGGGGGGCCTGGGATAATGCCAAGAAATATATTGAAGCGGGCAATCTGGGTGGTAAAGGCAGCGACGCTCACAAAGCCGCCGTTATTGGCGACACAGTGGGTGACCCTTTCAAGGATACGGCTGGTCCTTCACTGAACATCCTGATTAAGCTAGTCGGTAAAGTCGCTGTAATTTTTGGGCCCGTCTTTGTAATGCTGGTTGCGCTGTAAACTTTATTACTTATTCTGAACAAGGTGAAATAGGCGCAATCTAACTCTGTTTTCCTCTTTTGATAGGGGGTCCGAGTTCTTTAAATTAATACTATCACCAACAGGTAGGCTTTTGAATTTGGGTCCTATCAGGTAATACAAACGGATTAGGGAACTGGTGTCGTACGTAATTATTTTTGTTTATCTTGAATGAATCTGATGCAATCTGGGCGAGCTCGGAGTTCTTCCGCTTATAAGGAAAAATAAAAAGGATAGACTTATTTGGAAAGAGACGCTTGGCGGTCTTTACTGCAGGCACTAAGTCGGTGTCTCCCGTCACTAAAACTACAGTGTCGCATTCATTATTAAAAAGTACCTCGAATAGTTTTATTCCGATGGCGACATCGGTTTCTTTTTCCTCGTGCCTTCTAAATTGCTTGTTACAGTGCGGGCAATTAATATCTTTAGGCTTAAATCGGCCCAACTCAGGAGTAACACCGGTCGCTTCTAGGCATTTGATATAATTTTGGTGCCGTAGAATTACATCGGGGTCATTTAAATGAAATGCGAAGGCTGAGAAATAGTAAATATGTTCGAGCCTGGCATCCTTGCTAATCAGGTATAGGAATGAACTACAAAGGGAATGGATATTTAGCCATTTTACACACAATCCCTTAAAATCGCGACCAATATCTCTAGTAGAGTGGTAAACATTGAAACCGTCTACGAGGAATATCATACGATTCATTATATCACTATATGTAGAAAACCCTCTGGATCGTAACCCAGAGGGAGCCAGTAGAATACTCCACTGGTGATGATATTAATATTATACCAACATTTCATAAAAAGTCAAGTCTTCCCTGTTCTTTTTAAGTATGATTTTAAGTATGAAGAAGCAGAGGACACCCATTTTCAAGTTATTATCCCTTTGCTTTAAACCTTTGATAAACACCAAGAAGCTGGGATAACCGGAGCGGAGGCATCACCTCCACTCCATTCCTTACCCCAAACTAGCCACGCAAGAAGGGGTTGCCCCGACGTTCAGCGCCAATAGTGGTCTCAGGGCCATGACCGGGGTAAACAATAGTGCCATTAGGTAGTACCATAAGCTTGGTATGAAGACTATTAAGTAGCTGACTGTGGCTACCACCCGGTAAATCGGTTCTGCCTACACCATAATTAAACAGGGTATCTCCGGTGAACACTACCCCCTGTCCAAGCAGGCAGATACCACCCGGAGTATGACCGGGAGTATGAAGAACCAAAAAGTGCAAATCGCTAATATCTATGCTATCTCCATCCTTAAGCAATCTGTCAGGCGGTGGCGGTGCTGGATAAGACGAACCAAGTATACTGCTCATACGCCATCCCTTAAGAGATTGGGCATCATCAGTATGAACACAAACCTCAGCGCCAGTTGCCTCACTGACTTCCCTTACCGCACCAATATGGTCTATATGACCATGGGTCAAAATGATAAACTTTATGTCAAGTTGCAAATCCTTAATCTTCCTCAGAATTTGTTTAGCCTCATCCCCAGGGTCAATTATCATCCCCTCCCCAGTTACTTCAGAGCCAACAATGTAACAGTTAGAGGCAAGTGGCCCCACTACCAGCCTTTCTAAAATCACGGCATTTTCTCCTGCTTACTTATTTCATACTCAGATTGGGTATGGAACATATTAATCACGAATGTCAAGAACGTTACGGAAGCAACATAAAGAAGTAGGCTCCCAATACCCCTGCTTCAGAAGCCTACTTCTTACTAGACAATTCCTAGCTGCTTCGTTCCCTACTCCTCCCTTTTGGTTACCTACGCCAAATAGCTCCTTTTCAAAGAGAGCCCTTTAAATAATTACGAGGAGCTCAGGAACCTTCTACTCGCTCCCCGCTGGTTCTCAACTTCAACCGCTACAACCTACCAGCAAGGAGCCAATCTTAGGAAAGATTCGTTGGCATAGCAAATCTAATATTGTCATACCTTCCCTCCTTCTGCTAAGTCTCGGTAAGGAGCCATCCTCCTTACAATTATATTCTAGCCGATGCTGTGCCGGAAGTCAAGCAGAGTCTAGTGAAAGGTCGGCTATTCTCGCCCTGTTTTAACCCTTTGACATCCAAGCCTAAAGCTGGTAACTTTCATTTGGTAACCATTAAACTAATAAATAATAGATGAGTACAATTATCCTTATCGCAACGGTAATCCTTTTGCTCACTTTGGGCGCTGGGGTAATCATTTGGTTTGTCTTTTATACCCGGCGTTTAGCTCAAGGTGAAGAAGCTATCACCAAAGCCGAAAAGGCGGAAAGGCAGCCTTTCCGCTGGAGTTATGTCATACTACCAGCAGGTATTCTCCTTCTAGTTATAATTATAGCTGCCTTTTTTTATCCCCAACTGTCTGCCAAGGTAGCTTATCATTTCAAACCTGACGGCTCGCCGGATAAGTGGCTCAGCCGGCAAGCTATTCTAGCCTGGATGCTGACACCGCAACTCTGCCTAGCACTACTAGTTGGCGCTATCGCCTGGGGAACAACTAAATTGAGCGTCTTATTCCGACAGGCCGAGGGGAACTTAAGACCGGAAAGAATAATATCCCTTATGGGCAATATGATAGCGCTTCCGCAGCTTATCATCTGCTTTGCAATGCTGGACATTTTCAGCTACAATTTATACGGAACGCATATTATGCCGATATGGATATTTGCCCTGATAGTCATGGGGTTGGGTAGTATTCTTCTAGGCATATTCTTTATTCTAGCCATCCGGCGAGTTTGGGGAGCCACCCCATAGCGTAGCCTAGTAAAAATTTAAGGAGTAATAGTAGTGTCTAAACAACTACCAGCCAAAGTCGATATGGAGAAGATTGTCTCCCTCTGCCGGCGACGGGGTTTCATCTTTCCCAGTAGCGAAATCTATGGCGGACTTTCTAGTTGCTGGGATTACGGGCCTCTAGGCGTAGAACTGAAACGAAATATAAAACAGGCCTGGTGGCAAGCCGTGGTCCATGAGCGCGACGATATGGTTGGTCTAGATGCCAGCATCCTGATGCACCCCCAGGTATGGGCAGCCAGTGGTCACCTTGAAGGGTTCGCTGACTCTCTGGTAGAGTGCAAGAGCTGCCATCTGAGATGGCGCGTTGATGACCTTGAAGACAATAAGTGCCCTTCATGCGGCGGTGAACTAACCGAGCCCCGCCTGTTTAATTTGATGTTTAAGACCTTTATGGGCCCTATCGAGGATTCAGCCAGTGTGGTTTATCTACGACCGGAAACCGCCCAGGGTATGTTTGTTAACTTCGAAAATGTGGTCAATACCACCAGAAAGAGGCTGCCCTTCGGCATCGCCCAGATAGGTAAAGCCTTCCGCAACGAGATTACCACCGGCAACTTTATCTTCCGCAGCCGGGAATTCGAGCAGATGGAAATTGAATACTTTGTTAAGCCGAGCACTGATAAGAAGTGGTTTGACTACTGGCTCGAGGAGCGCTTCAACTGGTATGTGAAACTGGGCATTAAAAAGGAGAACATCAAGCTGCGCCAACACATGAAACGGGAGCTGGCTCACTATGCCAAAGAGTGCTATGACATTGACTACCTATTCCCTATGGGGTGGGCTGAACTGGAAGGCATTGCCAATCGTGGTGACTTCGACCTTGTTCAACATGCTAAGTATAGTGGTAAGAGCATGGACTACTTTGATGAGGAGACTAAAGAGCATT
>CAZQZA010000080.1:0-5621 GCA_964597725.1 uncultured Dehalococcoidales bacterium
GAGTTATAGTAATTGTACATCCCACCACCCTCGTTAGCTGAGTTACCCGAGAAGGTGCAGTTAGTCACCGTCGGGGAGGAGTCAAAGTTGTACATCCCGCCGGCGGTGTTGGGAGCAGAGTTGTCTACGAAGGTGCAGTTAGTCACCGTCGGGGAGGAGTAATCGGCGTTGTACATCCCACCGCCCCAAGCAGCCGAGTTACCCGAGAAGGTGCAGTCGGTCACCGTCGGCGAGGAGTTATTATAGGTATTGTGCATCCCACCGCCAACGATAGTAGCTGAGTTGCCCAAGAAGGTGCAGTTGGTCACCGTCGGCGAGGAGTCAAAGTTGTACATCCCGCCGCCGTTGTTGGGGGCAGAGTTGTCTACGAAGGTGCAGTTAGTCACCGTCGGGGAGGATCTGGAGAGGTAGATTCCACCACCGTAGTGTTCACTTAGGCCATTGGTGATGGTGAAGCCATCGAGCTTCGTGCCTGAACCCACATTGTCAGCAGTTACCACCGAGCCACTGCCACTGCCATCAATGGTGGTAACATCGGCACCAGCACCCAGCACCTCTACTCCATCCTTCATGATGATGTTCTCATAGTAGATGCCGGCAGCCACATGCACCGTGCTGCCAGCTACGGCATCAATACCGTCCTGAATGGCGGCGAAGGCGTCAGTGCCAAAGGTGTGCTCATCCACTGAGGCACCGTGGCTTGAGCCTGCCTAGTTATCATCAATCCAGACTTCAGAGGGAGAGGTGACGGTGGTAAACTCTTGCTCACCACAATAGGCACCCTCGACATCATAGTTATCCCAGGTCTTTACCTTCCAGTAGTAGGTCTGGTTCTCGGTGAGAGTTGTGCCGGCATAGGAGACCTCGCTGGCATCACCGCTTACTTTGCCCGAGTCCCACATATCTGCTGGGCCTCCTGAAGTAGACGCCACCAGAATCTGATAGGCCCCCGGGGTATCGCCGCCATCAGGGTCAGAGAATGTCCAGCTAAACTCAGGCGTGGGGTCAGTAACCCCGGTGGGGTTAGTCACTCCCTCACATAATGGGGAGGTAGGGGCGCTGGGTGGATTGTTGGTGGTTATTTTCGCCCGGAGGCAGACATTCCAGCCGTAAACATCGCCGGCATCTTCCCAAGTCGAACCATCTGTGCTTAAAAAGCAAACCCCCGTCTGTATCGGTGGCTCACAGAAGCCAGATATTACTTCCTCTACAGGTATGGGGTAGTCATAACCGGGGGTTGTCATTTTGACGGCAACGGTAAACTGCTGACCATTAGTCACCGGCACAGGGGTGGTGAGGGGTATAGAGTAATAGCCAAGCTCAGCACAGCTGCCTGATTGCGAAGTAAGCTGGTTTTGAAGACCATCGGACGGGTCACCATCATCATAGACATAAATCTCGTAGGAAGCATTGTTGCTCGTTGTCCAGAAATCCACGTGAGTCAGGCTGCCATCCTGCCCCGAGGTAAAGATGCTCGCCATCCACGCCGAGGTATCCGAATAACCACCGGCATCCACTTTGCCGGCTTCATCCCAGTAGTACACTGTCTCATTAGCATCGTAGTCCTCATACCGATATGAGATTACATCTTCCATATTTCCTGAACCGTAACATAGGTAGAAATACCCGCTATCTCCAAAGCCAGTGCCCCAGCTATTCTTAACAATCCACGCCCCATAGTCAGGGGTGGGAGTTTCCGGCCACTCTATGGTATCATCCCAACCCACGATACAGACTTCATGATTGGTTATTTCAGCACAGTCCGGCCAATAGTAGACATTACCTGGGTAAAGGTACAAGTTGTCGTGACAGTATGCCATGGAAACCGGTCCGTAGTCGTAAATGGCATTCTTTATCTCAGTAATCTGGCTGGGGTTGGACGCTACCAGGCGGAAACCGGTTACTCTTTTGATGGAAGTGCAGGCATCGTTACATGTGTCTGTGTTAATCGCGCCTGTATCGTATGGGTCACACGATTCCAGCCTTGTTCCTTTCTTGGTTAGAACGTCGGTGGCAAGCCATGACCAGCCCCCGCCATCACAACGATTGCCAATCAGGTAGACCCACGCTGGGTCAGTGCAGCAGGCAACATTCTGCTCAGAAAAATCATACTCAACATCCTCCACAATCCAGACCCTTGACTCTACCGCAGCCAGTATGCCGTGAATCCAACAGGTTCCACAGGGATTCTGGTTTCTCACCGGGGTTACCTTGCCCTGTGTTCTCCAGTCAAAGGTGGCCGGAAGCGCCCGTAATGCCTGTTCCCTCTGCACCGGGATTTCCCCGAGGTGGCTCAAGTCCATGGTATGGGGAATACGACCATATAAGGGTTTATATGGCTGTTGGAGAAACTCGAGGAAATCGGGATTGAGCGGGGCCAGTTGGAATGTCTCGCCATCTTGAGCAACCGCCGGGCTTGTGCTGACGAGAAATGGAGCACTACTACCTATAAGCAGTGCCAGGATAACAATTATACCTAATATTCTTTTAACCTTCACCATTAAGCCTCCTCCCAGTTTTTATAGTACCACAGCCAACCGTACCCAAGACCGCTAGAGCACATACCAAGGTAAATATGAATCGGTGCAATCTCGTTCTAACTTACCTCCCCTAGATATTAAGGGTTGAGTAGCACCCCAGCAACCGCCTCTACATTATTCAAGGGAGTAGATAAACAAATACGATACCATGTCGATTCTTTGCCAAGCTATCACGATATATCATACCTGTCAAGACCTTGGTAGGTTTTGTGGAACATTCTAGGAGAGTGCTCAGTTACGGCTAGTGGTTTCAACACTCCCTACAGAATGGTTACGGTTAAGGTTTATGCTCACTCTACCCATCTCAAAATCAGATATGGAGCTAGCGTTCCAAACAAAAAGGGCACCAGCCACCGCCATATTACTTAGCGGTTCCAGTGCCATTCTTCTGGCCTACATTTGCTCACACCACCACTAAAATATTCTTTTCTTAAGGCTATTTTACATGTTGGAACTTGAGTTTAATCCTTATTTTTGTGGTTGTCAATACCATGTACTCGTCCAGTATATTAGTGACACATTACCTCCTTTCCTTGATGATATTTTTGTTGTTCAGAAAACACGGATGGGGTAAGGTAGCCCAATGCCTGGTGGGGACGGACAGTGTTATATACCCTCTCCCATTCTAGTAGTTCCTTACCTAATTCCGCAATATCAAATGAGCTCTCCGTCACTTCATAAAACTCCTCAGTATGGGTTCTGGGGTGCCCTTTCCGCATGGCCATTAAGCTTAGGTGAGACGGGCATTGTGTCCATGTGAATTGTAGTAATCAAACCATCTAAGTCTTTGCCTGGCTTTCTTGGATAGCTTCACCTGAAACCTTGCCAGGCGAGAGGCTCCAGGTAAGATAGTACCAGTAACACTCATAATACAACCGTTATAGCGTCCTTTCATCTCCTGTAAAGTGTCATTCATCTATCTGAACAAGAGCACACCTAGGGGTTTATGGTATTATTTAGTTATCTACCTCACCCCCTGTGTCCCCCTCTCCTTCAAAGGAGAGGGGGAGGGATTAACAAGAGGGGCGAAGCCCCTTCTAATAAAAACCCCCCTTCCCCTTGATAAGGGGAGAGGGATAAAGGGTGAGGGGTTAGTAGATAGTGATAAAGGAAAGGAGGAAGATTAAAGATGTCAGTAAAAGCAAGTTGGGCTTCTGTAGAAGATTTTGCGACGCTATTTCAGTATTTCTGGCATCGTGATTTTCCGATGGACGCAAAAAAGGCAACAGGAGCGGGACGAGTAGATTGGACTATCCATATTGGAGTAGTTGTTCGTAATATAGCTGATCTTATGGGGCTTGTTACCAGATTTGAGAGGGGAGGTAGAAAGGATGCAATATTGCGAAGCACCGACGGCGATGAAGTAGCTATCGAATGGGAGTGGGGTGGTGTATGGAGAGCTAATGAGCTTGACAAGCTAAAACAGCACGAAGTAAGGCCCAGTGGTAAAGAAAGACTTAAATATGCAGTACTCATAACCTATACCCACCCGCCAAACATACAAAAGGTTTACAACCATGTGATGGAAAAATGGAAAGGAGCACGGTGGCCTCTCCTTCTAATACTGATTGACCTTATAGAATCTAAGAAGTACCACATGGGCAAGGAGTTTAAGAATATACAGATGTCCATCTTCAACGAAGGTGAGAAGGTAGAGCGCAGGGAGCTTCGTTCAGCACCGGCATTCCCTTGGGAAGTCCCTGGGACACGCTGGTCTTATGAGCTAAAATGACTAACAAAACTGTGTTACAAAACATCCGTGTCCTTGACTTTACCTGGGTGCTGGCGGGACCCTATGCCACCCGTATCCTGGCGGATTTTGGGGCGGAGGTGATTAAGGTTCAGCCGCTCACGCCTGAAGCAGAGGATACCTTCAGTAGAGGCTACTACAATACCTGGAACCGCAATAAGCTGGGCGTTACCCTGAACCTGAATAAACCACAGGGGGTGGCTATCGCCAAAAGGCTGGTGAGTATCAGTGACGCCGTGGTAGAGAATTTTACTCCGCGGGTGATGGCTAACTGGGGGTTTAATTATGAAAGCTTGAAGCAGATAAAGCCAGATATAATTATGCTCAGTATGTCAACCATGGGCAACACCGGACCGTGGCGAGATTATGTTGGCTTTGGCCCTACGGTTCAAGCCTTTTCTGGAATAACTTATCTCACTTCCTTCCCGGATAAGCCACCGTTGGGCTTGGGGTATTCCTATGCTGACCATGTGGCTGGCCTAATGGCTGCTTTAGCCCTGCTTGGGGCTTTGGAATACCGTCAAAGGACAGGGGAGGGGCAATATATTGATGTCTCGCAGGCGGAGGCAATGGCGAGCTTGTTGGGTGATGCTATTGTGGATTATACGCTCAATGACAAACCAGCCGAGCCAGTAGGTAATAGCTCAACTCAGGCGGCGCCTCATGGTGTCTACCGCTGCCGGGGCGATGACCGCTGGTGCGCCATTGCTGTGTTTACTGACGAGGAGTGGCAAGGATTCAAGCGAGCTCTGGGTAATCCACTCTGGGCTGAAGATAGTCGGTTTGCCATCCTGTCCGGGCGACTGGAGAATGCTGATGAGCTGAACGGGCTGGTAGAGGAGTGGACAAGGCAGCATAGTGCTGAAGAAGTGATGGCTTTGCTGCAAGAGCATGGGGTAGCTGCCGGGGTGGTGCAGAATGCCAGCGATTTAGCCAATGACCAGCAGCTCAAGCAGCGGGGATTCTTTGTTGAGCTAGACCATCCTGAGTTGGGTAAGACCATATCTGATGCCACACCTGTGAAACTATCTGATACCCCGGCTAAATACCATCGAGCAGCCCCTACTCCGGGTCAGGACAATGACTATGTCTATAAACAGCTATTAGGGATGAGTGAAGGTGAGGTGGCTGAGCTTGGTGAGCGAGGCGTAATATGAGGGTTATTCCTCTAAGCTAGCTCTTGGGGGGGGGTATTGACAATCAACGTTTGTGAGGAGTAATATAATGCAATCAACAATAAGGAGGGGCTATCATGGTAGAAACTTCAAACGGGTATCCGATGAGTTTGTCTGTAGACTATCCGGAGAAATTAAACAGACTGACTACTTTTT